>CALEPU010000022.1 GCA_937913075.1 uncultured Clostridia bacterium | reverse complement strand
GACGCTCTTCCGATCTGTCCGCCGCTGTTCGCATGTTTTACACTGCGCGTGACGGCGAAACGTACATGCTCAACCTCATAGACACTCCCGGCCATGTTGACTTCACCTATGAGGTCAGCCGTGCTCTTGCGGCCTGCGAGGGCGCTGTGCTCATTGTTGACGCTACACAGGGAATAGAGGCGCAGACGCTCGCAAACGTTTATTTAGCGCTTGATAACGATCTTGAAATAATACCCGTTATCAACAAGATCGACCTTGCCTCCGCCGATCCCGAAAACGCGATAAGGGAGATCGAGGATATAATCGGGCTTCCCGCTGAGGACGCGCCGCGCATATCCGCAAAGACCGGTCTCAATGTTGAAGAGGTGCTTGAACGGATAGTATCCGAAGTGCCGGCTCCCAGGGGGGACGCCGACGAGCCTCTGCGCGCGCTGATATTTGACAGTATATACGACAACTACAAGGGCGCTTTGAGCTATGTTCGCGTCATGGAGGGCACAGTCCGTCCGGGTGACAGGATACGCTTCATGCACAGCGGCAGTGAGTTTGACGTCACCGAGGTCGGCATATTCAATCCCGGCTGGCAGCCGGTCAAGGAGCTGACAGCGGGGGAGGTAGGGTATATCTCCGCCTCCATAAAATCCGTTGCGGAGACCAAGGTCGGCGATACCATAACCCTTGCCTCCGATCCCGCGAAGGAGCCTCTGCACGGCTATAAACAGGCTAATCCCATGGTCTTCTGCGGCATATATCCAGCCGACGGAGCCGATTATGAGGCATTAAAGGAGGCTCTGGATAAGCTCGTTCTGAACGACGCCTCCATCACCTACGAGCCGGAAACCTCGCAGGCCTTGGGCTACGGCTTTCGCTGCGGATTCTTAGGGCTTTTACACATGGAGATAGCGGAGGAGAGACTTGAACGCGAGTTTGATCTCGATCTTGTTACGACGGCGCCTTCGGTCATATACCGAGTTGTGATGCTCGACGGCTCCATCAGGATGATAGACAACCCTTCAAATCTGCCTTCGCCGATGGAGATACAGAAGATGGAGGAGCCCATGGTATCCGCCCATATAATGACCCCGCCGGAGTACGTAGGCAGCATTATGGAGCTCTGTCAAAACAAGCGCGGCATCTTCATCGACATGGAATATCTTGAAACCAACAGGACAAAGCTCACCTATACTATGCCGCTCAACGAGATAATATTCGATTTCTTCGACGGCTTAAAGAGCCGAAGCCGCGGTTACGCCTCGTTCGATTATGAGCTCGGCGACTATATGGAGAGCGATCTTGTCAAGCTCGATTTTCTTTTGAATGGTGATATGTGCGACGCCCTCTCGACCATCGTCCATAGGGACAAAGCTTATGCAAAGGGCCGAGCTGTCGCCGAGAAGCTTCAGGAGGTAATACCGAGGCAGCAGTTTGAGATACCCATTCAGGCCGCTATCGGCGGTAAGATCATTGCAAGGGAAACCGTGCGAGCCGTCCGCAAGGATGTACTTGCCAAGTGTTACGGCGGCGACATCACCCGCAAGAAGAAGCTGCTCGAAAAACAAAAAGAGGGCAAAAAGCGCATGAGACAGGTCGGCACGGTAGCCGTCCCTTCGGATGCGTTTATGAGCGTTTTGAGGATCAACTGAGCATGGCAGGGCTTTATATCCACATTCCCTTCTGCAAGCGCAAATGCCGCTATTGCGATTTTGTAAGCTCCCCGGACTATAAGTATGAGGATCTTTATTTCATCGCACTCATTGAGGAAATGCGGCTTTACTCTGCCTTGATGCAGGGGCGCAGGTTTGACACCGTGTTCGTTGGCGGCGGCACGCCAACCTCGCTTAAAGACGGCAGACTTGCCGCCATTCTAAACGCAGCTCGCAAATTCTTCTCCATATCGGAGGACGCCGAGATCACCGTCGAAGCAAACCCCGAGTCCTCTGAGGAGAAAAAACTGAAAGAGCTTTACGATGCAGGTGTAAACCGTATATCCTTCGGCTTGCAGTCAGCCTGCAGCGACGAGCTTGTCGCCATCGGCAGGCTGCACAGCTTCGAGGATTTCGAGCGGGCTGTCGGTTACGCGCGTGAAATCGGCTTTGAAAACATCAATGCCGACGTCATGCACGGGCTTCCCATGCAAACGGTCGGCACATATTTGAAGAACCTTGAGACAGTATCGGGGCTCGGCATACCGCATATCTCCTCCTATTCGCTCATATTGGAGGAGGGCACGCCTTTATATGACGATGTGATCTCGGGCAAGGCAGACCTTCCCGACGCCGACGACGTTGCCGATATGGAGGACGCAGGCTTTGATATCCTGGGCAATAAAGGCTACATTCGCTACGAAATAAGCAATTTCGCAATACCCGGATTTGAATGCCGTCACAATCTCAACTATTGGGACAACGGAGAGTATCTGGGGCTGGGGCTCAACTCTCATTCGGCGCTGCATTTAAGCGGCGAGTGGGTGAGGTTCAACAACACAGAGCTGATGGGCGAATATATCGAAAAGCTCGGCGAGGGTAAGCTTCCCGTTAAAAACACCGAAAAGATAGAGCGCCGTGAGGAAATGTTTGAGACAGTGATGCTTGGGCTTCGCAAATGCAGCGGCGTATCGAGAGCTGATTTTAAAAAAAGATTTGGCGTCGACCCCGTTACCTACTATGCCGCGGCAATAGCTCAGCTTCAGCTTGACGGCATGATAGAGATAAACGAGAATTCCATGTACCTGAATAAGCGCGGCTTGGATTATCAAAACGAGGCGTTGCTTAAATTCATGGGTCAGTGAGGTGCTTTTTTGCGCAGCGGTGACAAAACAGCAATAGTATTCGCGGTGCTTGCCGCGTTGCTTTACGCTTTGAGCTCGCCTTTTTCAAAGCTGCTGCTTAATGAAAGCGTCGGCTCCAACGCGCTTGCAGCCTACCTGTATTTAGGCGCCGGCGCCGGTATGCTGCTGCTCTGGGTAATTCGCCGTGTCGTTTTCCCCGACAGAGTAAGCCTGCACGAGAGCTTTAATAAGAGCGATATACCGTTCATAGTCCTGATGATAGTGCTCGATATGGCTGCTCCGCTTTTACTGCTTGCGGGGCTCAACAGGACAAATGCGGAAACCGTCTCTCTGCTGAACAATTTTGAGATCGCCGCAACCACTCTGATTGCTTTCGCTTTCTTTAAAGAGAGGATCAAGCCACGCGTTTGGTTGGCTGTCGTGTTGATACTTATCGCCTCGATACTGCTGTCGTTTGAGGATATCTCCTCATTTAAAATGAGCCTCGGCGGGATACTGGTGCTGCTCGCCTGCTGTTCTTGGGGATTTGAAAACAACTGCACGAGCAGGCTCTCCAAACGAGACCCATTGAAGGTAGTAGTCATAAAAGGCTTCGGCTCCGGCGCCGGATGCCTTGTGATTGCGCTTTTGACGAGAAGCTCTATGGGCGGGGCTGTGCAAATACTGCTTTCGCTTCTGTTGGGGTTTTTGGCTTACGGTCTCAGTATTTTCTTCTACGTCTGGGCTCAGCGCACGCTTGGCGCAGCAAGGACGGGGGCGTATTATGCGGTCGCTCCGTTTATAGGGGTGTTCCTCTCAATGCTCATCTTCCGTGAGCTTCCCGGGTTAGTGTTCTTTGTCGCGCTTGCCGTTATGATCGTAGGCGTTTATCTTGTTTCGACAAACGGAAAAGCCGCAAACACCCAAATCACCCAATGTAACGATCATAAGGAGTGTGAGACTAATGACCGAAGTCGATGAGATTCAAGCCTTGAAAAAAGGTATTATATTCGATTTAGACGGTACGCTGTGGGATTCATCCTATCAGGTCGGTATCGCATGGAACACCGTGTTCGCAAGGACCGGAGTCGGTATCGTGCTTACGCCGGAGAAGATGACGGTCATGATGGGACGGACAGTGCCTGAGATCGGTGAGGCAATGCTCGGTTTCATTGAACAGCCGCGCAGGGACGATATCTTAAAGCAGTGCTGTGATGAGGAGAATTTACGCCTTAACGAATTTGGCGGAAAAGTATATCCTCATGTGCTCGAAACTCTTGAGAAGCTGTCGCGCAGATACCCTCTGTTCATCGTGAGCAACTGCGAGGATGGATATATAGAGTCCTTCCTTAATTATCATAAGGCGGATAAATTCATCAGCGATACCGAGTGCATCGGGCGGACGGGGCTAGCAAAGGCGGGCAATATTAAGCTCATAATCGAGCGCAACAGGCTCGACTCCTCAGTTTACGTCGGCGATACGGCACGTGATATGCTGGCTGCCCACGAGGCGGGCATACCCTTCATACACGCCTCATACGGCTTTGGACATGCGCCTGACGCCGAGTACAGCATAGACAGCTTTACCGAGCTGCCAAAGCTTATAGAAGGTATCTTTTCAAAGTAAAAAGAGGCTTGAAATGAAAACCGTTTGCATTAGGCTTAATAGAGGAAAAGACGTCAAGGCGGAGCTTAAACGCATTGCAGCAGAGCGGCATATCGCCTGCGGTGCCGTTGTCTGCGGCGTAGGCTGTTTGACAAGCGCAAGGCTGCGCTGCGCTGATGGCAAAACAGTTTATGATATCGACGAGCCATGCGAGATAGTATCATTAATGGGTACCGTCAGTGAGAATAGGTGCCATCTGCATATCTCGCTCGCAAAAACCGATCTTTCGGTTATTGGCGGGCATGTTATGGACGGCTGTATCGTCAACACCACGTGTGAGCTTATTATAGGCATTGCGGACGGCATGAGGATAACCTCCCGTTTTGACGCCGAGACCGGCTATAACGAGCTTGATTTTATAAAGGAGCCGGAATAATGCGCTGTATGTGCAGAGAGTGCGGCACCTATATGGTGCAGGCCGAGGACGGAAATTTGGGATGCATCTGCCCCGAGTGTTTCGCAAGGTGCCGCGATTGCCTCGGTACTGATACCGTAATATCGCAGGAAGCGTTCGCAAGGCTTAAAGACGATCCCGCGCTTGCTGCTATGTTGTTTGCGGATAGAGCAGATGGCGAAGATGAGTGACAAGATGGCCGTGAATTCCCAAAGTAAGTTCCACAGTGCAGGCATGGTGGAATTTACATTGGGAAAGCAGTGGAATTTATCTTTGGAAATGCCATAGAAACGAATATGAAGGGCTGTATTCTTATTGAAAAGCAATGGTTTTATCGAAAAAATGGTACAACAAACAAGCCATAAAGCAGGGTTTCCCAAGTTAAATTCCGCTGCAGTGGAATTTACTTATGCAGTATTCTTTTCAATAGAAGCGGAGATTGGCAGACCTCTTTGGGGTCAACACCGGTTATCCCAAGCAGCTCCGCAAGTTCCGCTGAGTAGGTGAAGCAAAACATCTCATAGGCACTTTTGCCATTGAACTGTTTCCGCTTTACTGCATTCACATGGGAAAAGATCGTATCGACCGTTTCCTGCGTGAAATCGTCGAATGAAGTACCCTTTGAAGCTATCATGCGAAACAACGAATGATTGTTTTCAACATGCGGCTTTTGCCATGAAGCATATGGATCGCAGAAGAAAACACGCGTTTCCCTGTCTCCGTTACGGTCGTTTTCAAAGGTAAAAACGTTGCTGAATTCTCCGCCATTGTCGTTAAGCAGCAAAACCAAGCTTAGCGAACCTTGTGTAAAGCTGAATTGGATTAACACTTTGGCTGTTCAAAACAGAGGCGAATGCATACATCGCAACCTTCACTGCATATTATCGTAGAGCCAGCAGTTTGTCAATGGCGGAATTGTTCATAATTTCCCAAGCTAAATTCCACTATCAATTCCTTCCCAAGTTAAATTCCACTTAAAATTCCACTGTGGAACTTACTTTGGGAATTCACTGTGACAAGATGGCGAAGATGAGTGACATGCTTTGGCTTGACAAAAGCTGTGCGGTATGCGAAAATAATTCGATAAGGCTTACATTCACGGAGGAATGAATGATCTTTTTTAACGTTCCGCCCTACGTCGGAAAAGAGTTCGATTATATGCGCGAAGCCGTCGATCAACGCAAGATCTGCGGCGACGGCGCTTTTACCAAGCGCTGCAACAGGTGGTTAGAGGATCGCTTCGGCACACAGAAAGCACTGCTTACTACGAGCGGCACTACCGCGCTCGATATGGCGGCTCTGCTTTGCGAATTTACTCCCGGCGACGAGGTAATTCTTCCGAGCTACACCTTTTCAAGCACTGCGACGGCGTTTGTGCTGGCGGGCGCAAAACTCGTCTTTGTTGATATAAGACCTGACACAATGAACATTGACGAGCGCCTTATCGAGCAGGCTGTAACAAACAGGACCCGCGCAATAGTTGCGATGCACTATGCCGGCGTTGCCTGTGAAATGAATTCGATATGTGAAACAGCAAAGCGGCACGGGCTTGCGGTCATAGAGGATGCTGCGCAGTCAGTTATGTCCACTTATCACGGCAAGGCGCTCGGCACGATAGGCGATTTCGGCTGTTATTCCTTCCATGAGACCAAGAATTACTCAATGGGCGAGGGCGGCGCTCTTTTAATTAACGACCCTCGCTTTAACGAGAAGGCTGAGATACTGCGCGAGAAGGGCACAAACCGCTCCCAATTCTACCGCGGTGAGGTCGACAAATACACTTGGATCGACTTCGGCGACAGCTATCTGCCGAGCGATCTAAACGCCGCGTATCTTTGGGCGCAGCTTGAAAAAGCCGATGAGATAAACTCCTCACGACTTGCCGCATGGGATGCATATTATAATTCGCTCCTCCCCTTGCAGGAGGCCGGATTTATCGAACTGCCCGTGGTACCCGACGGGTGTATGCACAACGCGCACATGTTCTTCATAAAAACCAAGGACACAGACGAGCGCTCGCGCCTCATAGCATTTTTGCGTGCAAGAGAAATACAGTCGGTATTCCATTACGTCCCACTGCACTCTGCTCCTGCCGGGCTCAAATACGGCAGGTTCAGCGGCAAGGACGTTTATACCACCAAAGAGAGCGAAAGACTGCTGCGTCTGCCGATGCACTATAAGCTGACGGCGGACGATGCTGTTACGGTTTCGGCGGCAGTTAAGGACTTCTACGGCTTCAAGGGTTGATATGCTTTACGGGCTGATCGGCAACTCAACAACAGTTTCCGTCATCGGTATGTGCAAAAACGCGGGCAAGACTACTGCGCTGAATAAGCTCATCCGTGCCTGCGATGCGCATGGCGATGTTTTGGGGCTGACCTCGATAGGTCGGGACGGCGAGCGGAGCGACCTTGTTACCAACACCAAAAAGCCCGAGATATTCGTTCAGTCGGGCACAGTCATTGCTACTGCTGCGGGACTTCTGGACGAAGGTGATATCTCCCGTGAAATATTGGAGTCAACGGGCATTTCCACTCCCTTGGGCGATATCATTATAGTCAGAGCGAAGTCTGCCGGATTTGTGCAAATCGGCGGACCATCCATGACCGCAGGGCTCACGATCATCAGAGACAGATTGAAGGCTGTCGGCTGTACCAGGGTATTTATCGACGGCGCTATCAGCCGCAAGTCACTTGGCGCGCCGCAGGTTGCAGACGGGGTAATACTCTGCTCTGGTGCCTCTTATGACGTCGATATGAGGAAGACCGTTTCCGACACAGTCTATATTTCGGAGCTGTTTTCGCTGCCGATATACAAGCCTTCGCAAAAGCTGCCGGCGGATAAGAAATACTGTGCGATAGCGGGGGAGAGCGTAATTGCTGCCGACGACATTTCGGAGCTTGCGCCAGGGCTTAAAAGCGGTGCTGAGTCCCTTATCATCCGCGGAGCGCTAACAGATAAGACTGCCGCCGAGATATTGAATTACGGCAGGCTTTTAGGCGGCACAACGATCGTCGCGGAGGACGCGAGCCGTCTGCTTTTGACTCGTGCGGCTTATCAAAAGCTTTGCCGCTTTGCCGAAGGCTTTGCCGTGCTTAAAGGTACAAAACTCATTGCCGTTACCGTCAATCCCTTCTCGGCTTACGGCAGCCATTACGACGAGACGGCTTTTTCATCTGCGATGCAAAACGCCGCAGATGAAGCTTACGTCAGCGTCCCCATCATCAATGTTGCGGAGGTGTGCAATGCTTAACAGCAATCAACTCATCTCAATAGGTTTTCGATACGTTTTAGACGAGTTGGAGCTTCTGACCCCATTGGGCGCGGAGCTTGCGCGCCATCCCAAATACTACGCCGCAGATGAGCTCTGTGAGCTTAAAAAAGAGCAGGATAATATCAGGGAGCTTATGCGGGCGGTCATTGAAGATACCGCCGGCATAAACGCCCTCATGCGGCTTCTTATGCCTGTTAAGGATATAAGAAGATCTATCGAGCGCTGCGGAGTTATAACGCTTAGCGAAGTCGAGCTTTTTGAGATCAAACGCTTTCTGTTGCAGCTTCGCCTTATTGCTCCCGCATATAAGGCTTTGGGGCTTGCTCTTAACGATATCGAAATCGAATCGCTTGACGGTGCGCTCGATATAATAGACCCCGACGGTACGAGGTCGCCATCGTTCTATGTCTCTGATAAGAATTCAAAAAGGCTTGCCGATATCAGAGCCGAGAGGAAAAAGCTCGACGAGAAGCTTCGTCAAGCCTCATTCGATCCTACCGCATTGAAACATCATACCGCCCATACGGATAGTGGCGCAGACTCAGTTGATGAGCTTCTTTCAAGGCGCACTTTGCTAGCCGCAGAGGAGGAGAGTGAGAACGCAAGACTTCGCGGAGAGATCAGCAACGCGCTTGCGGAGTACAAAACTGCAATGACCGATAACATCAACGCGCTCGGTAAGCTCGACTATACGCTTGCAAAGGCAAGACTCGCCTGCTCCCACAATGCAGTGATACCGGTCGTCGGGAGCAGTGATTTCTGCATGAGCGGCATGACTAACCCCTGTTTTGCCGCATCGCTTGCCGATAAAGGCAGGGATTTTGTGCCCGTTTCGCTTAGGCTTACCCGCGGTTCAACGGTGATAACCGGCGCAAACATGGGCGGCAAGTCCATGGCAATAAAGACCCTCGCCTTAAACTGCATGCTCGCAATGTGCGGATTTGCGGTCTTTGCGCTGAGCGCAGAGCTGCCCATGATGGACGATATTTACCTTTTGAGCGAGGACAGGGAGGACGCCGAGGCAGGACTTTCAAGCTTCGGAGGTGAAATAAAGGCTTTCGATAAGATGCTCCGCGAGACTCGGAGCATGGCAGCTCCATTGGTGCTGCTCGACGAGTTTGCAAGGGGAACCAACCCTCACGAGGGAGCCGCGCTCGTGAGAGCCGCCGCAAAGCTTTTCAACTCAAGGGGCAGCGCATACGCCGTTATCGCGACCCATTTTGACGGCGTTGCAAAGCTTGCCGCCTCTCATTATCGCGTTGCCGGCTTGAGCGCGGCTTCTGTCGAAACGCTGCTGCATGAGCTTGCCACAGACCCCGGTGCTCTCGCCAAGCACATGGATTACGGGCTTTATCCGGTTTCCCCTGACGAGGATCCGCCGCGTGACGCAGTGACGATCTGCCGAGCGTTAGGCGTATCGAAGGAGTTTGAGGCGCTGATCGACGTATAATATACCGAGTGTTTTTCTTCTGCCATTCGGCATTATCAATATTTTGGAGGTTACAATATGCAGAAAATAAAGCTCTACAATACCGCGACCCGCAAGGTGGAGGAGCTTACGCCTCACTCCGAGGATAAGCTAACTATGTATACCTGCGGTCCGACAGTTTATCACTTTGCGCACATCGGTAATCTTCGCACATACATCATGGAGGACGTGCTTGAAAAGCTTTTACGATATGCCGGCTATAACGTCGTCCGCGCGATGAACATAACCGACGTCGGTCATCTCACGAGCGACGCAGATACGGGCGAGGATAAGATGCTCGAGGGGGCAAAGCGAGAGGGCAAGACCGCTATGCAGATCGCCAAGTATTATACCGAAGCCTTCTTTGCCGACTGCTACAGGCTCAACATCAAAAAGCCCGAGATAGTCGTCCCTGCTACCGACTGCATTCCCGAGTTTATCGAGCTTATACAGACGCTGTTTGACAAGGGCTTCGCTTACACCGCAGGCGGCAACGTCTACTTCGACACCTCGAAGGTCGAGGATTATTACTGCCTTACAGGTCACTCCGCTGACGATTTGATGGTAGGCGTGCGCGACGACGTCACCGAGGATCTCAACAAACGCAACAAGACCGATTTTGTGCTCTGGTTCACCACCTCCAAATTCGGCGAACAGGAGCTCAGATGGGATTCTCCTTGGGGCTACGGTTACCCGGGCTGGCACATAGAGTGCTCCGCGATAAGCTTAAAATACCTCGGCGAATACCTCGACCTGCACTGCGGCGGAGTTGATAATATCTTCCCGCATCACACGAATGAGATCGCGCAATCCGAGGCTGCTTTAGGGCATAAATGGTGCGGTCACTGGTTCCACCCGCGTCACCTCAATGATAAGTCCGGCAAGATGAGCAAGTCCAAGGGCGAGTTCCTTTGCGTTGATACCCTTGTTGCTAAGGGTTACAAGCCGCTTGCATACAGACTCTTCTGCCTGCAAAGCCATTATATGAAGCAGCTGGTTTTCACATATGAGTCGCTTGACAATGCGAGCAGCGCGTATGACAAGCTTTTGTCGAGGGTAGCCTCTATCAAGTCCGCCGCCGCAAAGGAGAACGCTGTCGCCGACAAGGACAAGGTCGAGAAATACCGCGCAAGGTTCATAGAGCTCGTCGGCAATGATATGAATACTTCACTTGGGCTTACTCTGCTTTATGACGTATTGAAGGCAGATATAGATAGCGTGACAAAGCTTGCCGTAATCGAGGATTTCGACAGGGTGCTCTCGCTCGATCTTGTCTCCGCTTCTGAGCAAGCCTTGGAAACGGGGGAGGATACCTCCCAGCTTGAAGAGCTGCTTTTAAAGCGCGCCGAGGCTAAAAAGAACCGTGACTGGGCGACGGCCGACGCCATCAGGGACGAGATAAAGGCCGCGGGCTATGCCATACTCGATACCCCTGAGGGAGCAAAGCTCAAAAAGCTCTGATTTGTTTTCGCATGATACAATGCCGCGGCTCGATCTGCGGCGAACGATAATACAGAAGGAGATCAAAATATGAAAAGGCTTCTTTCCCTGATTGCCGCAATGCTCATTTTTGCGTTGCTGCTCGTTCCCTTTGTCACGGCGTCTGCCTCCTCGGATGAGGATGGAGTCTCCGATGAAACCGTTACCGCATCCGCTGAGGAATTTGATTACAGCAGCTTTACGCCCATTATAAAAAGCATTACCGACGGAGCCGGCAAATCCACGAAGGCATACTCCTCGGGCTTCGGCTGCGGCTTCGGCGGGCTTACGCTATTTGTTAATCACGTATACAATCTGAACTTTGATTATACGGTCACTCAGGGCGATGATGAGGCTCCCGTTCCCGAGCTTAAAATTACCGGCTGCGATACGGAAATAAAGGATCGTTACATTTCCGTTCAGGGCGGCACCGTTACCGTCAATGCAGGTAACGAGCCCTTTTCCTTTACCGTAATCGTTATGCAGAACGGCGAGGAGACCGAAAATCGCCTTGCAGTCAGCGTTGCGAAATTTAAGGTTGAATTTACCGATCTGCTGCTTGCCACGCTTGGCTTTTACGCTCTCTATACTGCGATCTCCGGCAGGGGATCCATGTTCAGGAACGATTTTATTAAGGAGGGCAAGGAGCAGAGCTATAAGAAGACAATTCGCGTTTTTGCCGTTATAATTGCCGTCGGAATGCTGGCGGGCGCCGCAGTCTCCATATTCTGCGTAGGAAACGATAAACTCGTTTGGTTAAGGTACCTGCTCTTTGGCATAGCTATTGCTTCGCTTATCGCCTCGATGATATACTCCTCGCGAATGACCGATAAAGAAAAGCGTGCCAAAGCCATGGTGCACGGCGGTTCCAACACCGGCAGCAGCGCCGCAGCATTTGAGTTTGACGACGACGAGCCCACTCTTGACGACGTGCTTGCTAAGCTCGACGGAGAAAAGAACGAGTCCGAAGGCGAAAACAAATAATTTCATTTGCGGAGAAACTTATGAAAAACAACGATAAGGGCTTCGGCGCAATATTCTCGCGCTACTCAAAACGATATTTTATAGACGGCATGGGCGCTATGGCAAAGGGGCTGTTTGCCACGCTGCTCGTCGGCACCATAATCGGAGCGGTCGCAACACTGCTCGGTATGCTGCTGCCCTGCGAGGGCGTTGAGGCGACTTGGCTTCAAACCGCTCTCGGGGCCGTGGTGCAGTTTCTCAACGCCGTTGCCGGCGTCGCAAAGAACAACTACGTCGTCGGCGCAGCCATAGGCATCGCTATCGCTCACGGCATGAAGGCTTCGCCTCTGACCGTGTTCTCCGCCGCCGTAACGGGCGCTGTCGGTTACTGCGGCGGCGGCGGGGCGGGAGCTATCGGCTTTGTAGCCTCCGACGTTACCATAACCGCTGGTCCCATAGGCGCTTTCTTCGCGGCAATAGTAGGAGCTGAGCTCGGCGAGCTCGTATGCGGCAAGACCAAGGTCGACATACTCGTCGTTCCCGTTGTTTCCATATTCACAGGCGGTCTCGTGGGATATCTGCTCGGCGCGCCTCTTGCACTGCTCGTTAAGTGGCTTGCAGGCGTTATCGGCTCCGCGACCGCAATGGCTCCCGTACCAATGGGTATAGTCGTTTCCGTGCTTGTAGGTCTCATTCTGACTGCTCCTATATCAAGCGCTGCGATCTGCGCCATGATATTTGCCGAAAGCATTATCTCCGGTATGGACGCGCAGGCAGCCAACGGTTTGATGCTCGCCGCCGGCGCCGCGACTGTCGGATGCTCCTGTCAGATGGTCGGCTTTGCCGCTTCGAGCTTCCGTGAGAACGGATGGGGCGGCGTTGTTTCACAGGGACTCGGCACCTCCATGCTGCAAATGCCCAACATCATTAAGCACCCACGGATACTCATTCCGCCGACGCTTGCCGCGGCTGTCCTCGGTCCTGTTTCCACAACACTGCTTCCCATGTACAACAGCGGGATATATGCCGGAATGGGTACCTGCGGTCTTGTCGGGCAGATCGGAACTTACATCAAGATGCTCGGCATGGGCGAGTCATGGTGGCTCGTCACGGTCAAGGTGCTTATACTGCACATAATACTGCCTGCCGTGCTTGCGCTCGTCATCTCCGAGCTCATGCGAAAGCTCGGTCATATCAAGCAGGGAGATATGCTGCTTGACTGATAAAGCTTTTGATCGTCTTTTTACCCGCCGCGGAGCACACGGCGGATATTTTTTCAGTAAAGCTCTTTTACCTCTTTACAACAAGGCGATATGCTGTTAAAATCAGCCAAGACGATCTTTAAGAGGTGATACGAATGTCGTTTACAATAAAAAGCGCTTCTTTCGTAACAAGCTGTGGGCTCGGCAGCGTTCTGCCGCCGGAGTCGGCCGCCGAGATAGCGATAGTCGGCAAATCAAACGTGGGCAAGTCATCTCTTATCAATTCGCTCTGCAACAGGAATAAGCTTGCAAAGACGTCATCGACACCCGGCAAAACGAGGCTCATCAATTATTTTCTGCTCAACAATGAGTTCTATCTTGTCGATCTTCCAGGCTACGGCTATGCCTCGGCTCCCAAATCAGAGCAGGAAAAGTGGGGGCAGCTCATGGAGCAGTATCTTTCAAGCGGTCGAGTGACGCACATCTATATGCTGATAGACATCAGGCATGAGCCTACGGTGCTTGACAAACAGATGTTCGGCTACATACTCTATTATGGAATACCCTATACGCTTATAGCCACAAAAGCCGATAAGCTCCCAAGATCGAAGCGTGCGCAGGCAGCCTGTGCCGCAGCAAAGCTGCTCGGCGCTCCGCCTTACGCTATAGCATATTCCTCTGAGTCGGGCGATGGCAGGGAGGAACTGCTTGCAAGGATAGACGCCGTTGTACATCCGCAGAGCGGCGTCGAGCAGGACGGGGATTGATTTTTGCTTGTCATCGCATAACCTGTCCATCGCAAATAAATTTGCATAAGGGTATTGACATGAGCGTATGCTGTTTGCATAATAAGTAACGATATAGGCGCTGCGCTCAAAGCTGCGCATAACTCGATAATTCGGAGGACGATCATGGGTTTCAAAAAGTGTCCCAGGTGTGAACTCAATTATATAAAAGACGATGAAAAGCTCTGCAATGTATGCCGCCGCAGCGCAAAGCACGAGGAGGAGCCGGAGGAGGAGCTTATCTGTATCGAATGCGGAGAGCATCCCGCAATGAAGGGGCGCGAGATATGCGCCTATTGCTATAAGGAGAGTCTGCGGCAGGAGCAGCTTTCAGAACAGCGCAAGGGTGAGCGTATATCGGATATCGACCTTGACGATGTTGAGCTCAAGGAGGTTGACGTTTCGCTTCCAGACGAGGAGCTGCCTGTCGAAGATATGCCTGATGAATTCCGCGAGGATAACGCTGAAGCCAAGCCCGAAGATGATGAAAAAACGCCCCTGTCACTTGAAGAGCTGAGAGAAGAAGACGACGATTATTCCGATGACGACACCGAGGTGGATGAGGGCTTTACCCCGGCGAGACGCAAATTTCATTAACACAAGTCGGGTTTTCAGTATATGAAGATATTTGCCATAGCCGATATGCATCTTGACGGCGGCGCGGGCAAGCCCATGGATATTTTCGGTCCGCATTGGGCAAACCACCGCGAGCGCATATTCGGCTCATGGCAAAGGCGGGTCGAAGAGGATGACGTCGTTCTCATCCCCGGCGATATTTGTTGGGCAATGTATTTCGAGGATGCATTGAGCGAGCTTAAAGCAATTGCGGCTCTTCCGGGCAAAAAAGTCATGATACGAGGCAATCACGATTATTGGTGGGCTTCTCCCACCAAAATGCGTTCACGTCTACCGGACAGCATTTTCATTATTCAAAACGACAGCTTGGACCTTGGCGGCTTTACCGTATGCGGCAGCCGCGGATGGCTTTTACCCTCTGACAGCGATTTCAAGCAGGATGACAAAAAAATTTACGAGCGCGAGCTTATTAGGCTCGAGCTTTCACTTCGTTCCGTTAAAAGGGCCGATGTGCCTAAGGTATGCCTTATCCATTACCCGCCCGTATCCTCCAAGGGTGACGGCTCCGGCTTTTCGGAGCTTATGGATAAATACGGCGTTACACTGTGTCTTTACGGTCATCTGCACGGAAGATCTTGCGCACAGGGCTTCAACGGAGTAATTAACGGTACCGAATACCGCCTTTGCTCGGCCGACAGCCTTGGCTTTGAGCCGATGCAGATCGCTCTGCCGCAAGCAGGCATTGTTCCCGAGTCTATACCCGTGAATGCATCTGCCGAAGGAACCGATTGAGCTTTCGCGCCGGTATTTACTATATCGCGAAAATATGCTATAATCCTTTATATGTTACAGGACGGGTCAACTGACTTTATGGAAAACAACACGCTCCCGCCCGCGAAGAAAAGGCGCAATTATACATGGATAGTCGCCGTCATGTCCATACTCATTTTGATGGGCTTGGCTTATTATGCGATCTTTTTGCATAGAGGCGATATACCCGACGAGCCTATCGACTCTTTCGTCACAGAGGAGCCTACGCCCGAACCTACGGCAACGCCTAAGCCTTCCTTAGTGCCTACGTCGGAGCCTGCCGGCGAGGCTTTTGAAACTGCTGCTCCGCAGACCTATGTCAAGACCTCGATAATAATTGACGGCGTTTCTGCGATAACATTATCGAGCAGGCAAGCTGCCGAGGAGCTTTTGCGTAATGTTGAGTATTACTATACTACGCTTGATGTGATTCCCGCAGGCGCGAATACGGAGCTTTTAAACACCGTTGAGTTTGCGGACGCCGGAGAGAACGCCGAAACGACAGACTATGATTCTGCGTTCCGACTTTTAACAGGTCCCGGTACGCCGCTCACGTTCCGCAGCACGGCAAGCTTTATTCAGGAAAGCATAGCAGCGCACAGCGACGAGACGGAGTACACCGACGCTTTGCCGCTCGGTATGCGGATTGTTGTTCGCTATGGTATGGACGGTCTAATTCGCAAAACCTTTGGCTCGACCTATTTAAACGGCGTTCGTATGGAGATAATCGAAAGAGAACGTGTGACAGTTTATCCTGCGGTCAACGGCAAGGTGCTGATCGGAACTTCCGAATACGACGAGGATAAGCTGCCCGCTCTCGGCATCGGCTCTGCCGCTCCTATACCCGATGGCATTACGCTTTCCGCGCCGCTGTTGGGTCGCGCTATCAAATTCTACGGAATGTATCCCGAGGGTTTCCACAACGGCATTGATATCGGCGCAGCACCGGGCGCCTCTGTAAAAGCCGCCTGCGGCGGCACCATTGTCGCAGTCATGGAGCGCGGCTCCTACGGTCTCATGGTAGATATACTTCATGACGGCGGTATAGTAACAAGGTATTCCCGCCTTGGAGAGGTAACAGTAAGCCTCGGCAGCACCGTTGCAAAAGGAGATGTCATCGGTACCGTCGCCGACGATTATTCCTCGCCTCATCTGCATTTTGAGGTAAGGTTCCGCTGCGCGTCATATGATCCGCTGCTTTGTCTTTCCGATATAAGCGTATTCGGCGATGGATTACCCATTGACCAAACAGCATAAAATATGGTACAATCATTTGCATTTTTTGTGGAGGAGTGCCTTATCCAAACAAGGCGTTGAATATATGGCATATTACAGAATAAATGGCGGCAGACCGCTTGAAGGTCAGGTAACGATAAGCGGCGCTAAAAATGCGGCGCTTGCAATTATACCTGCGGCTATACTTGCGGGTCAGCCCTGCATAATCGAAAATCTGCCCATAATCGAGGACGTTCATGTCCTTACGGATATTTTGCGTCTTATGGGCGCCACCGTTGATCTGCATGAGAACGGCTGGATGCGCATCGACCCGACGACGATCGATAATTTTGAAGTCACCTTCGATATGGTCAGTAAGCTGCGCGCCTCATATTATCTGCTCGGCGCAATGCTGGGAAGATACGGCCATGCAGCCCTTGCTTTGCCCGGAGGCTGCTCGATAGGACCCCGTCCGATTGATTTCCATATCAAGGGCATGCGCGCGCTCGGCGCAAAAGTTTCAATCAAAAACGGCGTTGTCTATGCCGATGCCGAGGAGCTTCGCGGCGCGGACATCTACCTCGATATGGTCAGCGTCGGCGCGACCATAAACATAATGCTTGCCGCCTGCCGTGCCGAGGGCGTTACCGTTATCACCAACGCCGCAAAGGAGCCGCATGTAGTTGACGTTGCAAACTTCCTCAATATGATCGGCGCATCCATAAAGGGCGCCGGCACTGACACCATTCGCATCCGCGGCGTTAAAGAGCTGCATGGCTGTAATTACGCCATAATCCCCGATCAGATCGAGGCGGGCACCTTCATGATCGCCGCAGCCGCTACCGGAGGCAATGTTGTCATCAACAACATTATACCCACGCATCTTGAAGCGATATCCGCAAAGCTAATGGAATGCGGCGTAATGGTCACCGAAGGTGACGACGGCAGCGAGTTTTATATGCAGGTACAGGCCTCTGAGAGGCTTCGTGCAGTCAACATAAAGACACTGCCTTATCCGGGCTTTCCGACAGACCTTCAGCAGCCCATGATGGCGCTGCTGTGCTCTGCAAAGGGCAACAGCTACGTGATGGAAAACATATTCGAGGACAGGTTCAATCATGTTCCCGAGCTCGTGCGGATGGGCGCTTCTATTACGGTAACCGGTAGAACCGCGCTGATAGAGGGCGTAGAAAGCTTGTCCGGAGCAGCCGTCCACGCAACGGATCTGCGAGCCGGCGCAGCTCTTATAGTAGCCGCGCTTGCCGCCGACGGAGTTTCGACAGTGCACAATATTCACTTTATCGACCGCGGGTATGAGCATTTTGAGCAGAAGCTCAGATCCCTCGGCGCGGATATCGAGAGGGTAGAGGAGTAAGATAAGGTTGAGAGTATTATGAGGCGCAAGATTACGCTTGCTCCTCTTTTTTAAAAAATGAGCGGCTCGGTAATGCGAGCCGCTCATCAGCACTTTTTGCAATGGAGAAATCAACCTTTGATCTCCTTGATCCATGCCTCTATCTCGTCGATATCGGAAGGCTTCACGTTGCCATTGGCATAGAAGGCTTTCATAAGATCGGCTATGGAAGCGCCCGGGGTACCGTTGAAGATATGACCCTTGGTGAGAGCAAGATACTCCGCACGGGTCACGCAAGGTACATACTCAAAGCTGCGGACACGCTTGCCAACCATCTCGATGAAGCCCTTCATGTGGAGACGGTTAACGAAGGTCTGAACAGTCTGATAGGTCCATTTGTTCTCGCCGATCGCATGCCATACATCTTTGATCGTGGTAGGCTTGTCGGCTTCCCAGAACTTGATCATGATTTCAAGCTCGGCTGCGGAAACGTCTTTAATGATCATAGTTTTGCACTCCTTGTCGGTTATTGTTCTTCTATTATATTATATTGTTATGAGAAATGCAATAGCCTTTTTGAAAAAAATATCGTTGATTTTAATTTATTCATCATTAATTGCATATGTTTCGGAATTGTCGAAGATACTCTGCAATACCAAACACGGTTTAACCGCATATTTGTTTCAGCAAATGATCGTATCTTAATGCCGCTCTTATCCTCAACGACTTGTATGCAGAGGAGAATTCGGTCCTTTCATACTCTCCGTCGGTTAGCTCCCCTATAAGTCCCGTGATATCGTTTAGATAGTTGTAGAGATAAAGCAAAAGTTCATTAGTCTGAGCGCAGTCGTATATGCCCGCCGAGCAATTTACGGCGTTAATGCGCATCTCTTTAAGCACTGTTAAAGCATATTCAACGCTCCTAACTTCAGCATCAAAATCGACGGCTGACTTGTCAAGCAGACCGATGATGTCGGAGGCATATGCGAATGCGGTTTCTATCGGTACGAGCTTATCCTGTTCTGCCGTTATTAGGAGCTCGGCTCCGCTGCAAGTGACGGGGAACACTGTTACGGCATAACCGTCCTTTTCGAGCCTGTCACGGACGCTCTTGGCGTCCTGCTCTGCTTCAAACGCAGCGGCGATAACCCGGTAGCTGCCGTTATCGTTATAAACGTAGCCTGCGGCGCCCATATTCTTTAATAGCTGCGACTGCTCCAGCGCGTTCTCCTCCGATGAATAGACGCCCATTTGCAGCATATAGATCGAGAGGCGGGGAAGTGCGACCTTGACTGAACGGGCATTCTTGTCCTCAGTCGAAACAGCGGATGGCAAAGTCTCTGCAAGGCTTGTACTCATAGGTGCATCAGTACCTTCTGGCGCTGATGTCAAAATCGCCGTTCCGGAGGTACAGCCCGCCGGCATCATGCCTGACGCCTTTTCGGTAAGCCTGTCCCCGAAAGAAGTGAATGCAACGATATAAAACACCGCGCCAAACGCCGCCAGAGGCAGGAGTATGCTCAAAAGACCTTGTCCGTTGTCGCCTGCGCTGCGCGTTCTCCTTCTGTAACCGTTTAAATTGCTTCCGCGAGACAAACCTTTCCGCCTTGCCCTGTTGCGTCTTCTGCTGCGTTTTTCCATTGCTTAATCTCCTTTTGTGGATTGATCAATTTATCCTTATGAGCGCACACTTCAAATTATGAGGCAGAAATAATCGGGGAGTTATTCCCAAACAGGTCAAGCTATGGTATAATATGGTTTAAGACAAAAGCGGAGGTAATTCGATATGGATATAAAATACAAGCGTGTGCTTTTGAAGATGAGCGGCGAGGTTCTCGGCAGCGAAGCCGCTCCGGTAGACAGCGCAAAGGTCGCCGAAGCGGCTAAGCATATCAAGCAGCTCTATGAAGCGGGCGTGCAGGTTGGCGTCGTCGTCGGCGGCGGCAACATCATGCGCGGACGCAGTGCCGCCAATATCGAGCGCAACCGTGCCGACTCTATCGGTATGCTTGCCACTGCAATTAACTCCCTCGCTCTCGAGCAGGCTCTTATAGACCTTAATATCCCCGTAAGGGTACTCTCCGCCGTTGAGATCGAGCTCTTTATGGATACCTATTCGGCTAGGCTTGCTAATAAATCCCTCGACGACGGCGAGGTCGTCATCTTCGCATGCGGCATGGGCACGCCGTTTTTCTCCACAGACACCGCTTCCGCAATGCGTGCGGCACAGATACACGCCGACGCGCTGCTGCTGGCAAAGAATATCGACGGAGTCTATTCCGCCGATCCCAAGGTTGACAAGAACGCCGTAAAATATGATACCCTTACCTATACAGACGTCGTGCAGCGCGGTCTGAGGGCAACCGATCTTACCGCCATTACCCTCTGCGGCGAGACCAAGATGCCCGTAATCGTGTTTTCGATGCAGGAGGACTCCGCGTTCCTTCGCGCAGTATGCGGTGAGAACGTGGGTACCGTAATATCATAAGGCTCTGTAAAATCCATGTAAATTATCAGCTCAGCTAACGGCAAACGGGTTGACAACCGATAATTATTTTAATAAAATACAGCGGTAAACTACAACAGGAGGTTTGAATAATATGAGTGATATTGATGTAATTGATGCTGCGCAGGATAAGATGAGCAAGACCGTGCAGGTCTTGAAGCGCGAGCTTGGCAGTCTTCGTGCCGGCAGAGCTAATCCTCAGCTTTTGGAGCGCATCACTGTTGACTATTACGGCACCCAGACCCCCATCAACCAGCTCGGCACGATCAGCTCGCCTGAGGCAAGGCTGCTCGTCATCTCCCTTTGGGACAGCAAGATGATCCCCGCAGTTGAAAAGGCCATACAGAAGTCTGATCTGGGCATCAATCCCACCAACGACGGCAAGCTCATTCGCCTGATATTCCCCGAGCTTACCGAGGAGCGCCGTAAGGAGCTTGTAAAGGTGATTAAGAAAAAAGCGGAAGAGTCCAAGGTAGCCGTCAGATCTATCAGGCGCGATGCAAACGAATCCTTGAAGAAACAATGCAAGAACAGCGAGATCACTGAGGATGACCAGAAACGTCTCGAAGAAAAGGCTCAGAAGCTGACCGACGATACCATCAAAGAGATAGATCGCATCGCCGGTGAAAAAGAGAAGGAGATCATGGAATTTTGACGGAGCTTAACGGTCTGGCGCTCGACGAGGCTGTCGCACTCGCCGAGTCCGCCGGTTATCGCGTCATTTGCTGCGAGGTACGCTCCAAAAAGGGCGTACCCGACGGCAGAGATAAGCGTGTGATCAGGGTACGCATGGATGAAGCGGCAGCGACCGTTTACCTTGCGTACTCGATTTTTAAAACCGATATCGAGACAGACGGCAATTGATATGCGCATATATTCACGCTACACGGCAGAGCAGCTTGCCTCAATGGGTTTTAAGACCCCTCTGCCGCGTCACATTGGCATAATTATGGACGGCAACGGCAGATGGGCGAAGCAAAGACTTATGCCGCGCTCAATGGGGCACCGCGCCGGTATGGAGACGCTCCACGATATAGTCCGCGAGGCGCATTGCCTCGGCATAGAGGCGTTGACTGTCTATGCCTTTTCCACGGAAAACTGGCAGCGTCCTATTCAGGAAGTCAACGGTCTTTTTGCTCTGCTTGTTGAGTATTTCAATAAAGAGATAGACGAGCTCGATGCAAACGGCGTTAAGATCATTGCTCTCGGTGATATTGAGCCCTTTCCCGAAAAGGTAAAAAGCTGCATGGTACAGGCGATGGAGCGCACAAGGGACAATACCGGCCTCAGATTTTGCATTGCGATCAATTACGGCGCCAAAGCTGAGATCGTGCGTGCCATGCGTCTTATTGCAGAGGACGGGTTGGCGCCCGCCCAGATAGACGAGCAGTCCGTATCGGACAGGCTTTATACAAAGGGCTTGCCCGAGCTCGATCTTGTTATAAGGACAGCGGGCGAGCAGAGGCTCTCGAACTTTCTGCTTT
>CALEPU010000021.1 GCA_937913075.1 uncultured Clostridia bacterium | reverse complement strand
CTCTTTTCCTACACGACGCTCTTCCGATCTAACCGGTGCGGTACTGACCGAGAGGAGGAATTACGTTGACCATAGCGTAGGCGGTATGAGCGCCGTCCTCGGTGGTAACGTAAACGGTGGCGGTGCCGACCTCGAGAGCGAGGACGAGACCGTTCTGATCGACGACGATGATGCTGTCATCGTCGACGTCCCACTCAACAGTCTTATTGGAGGCGTTGACGGGAGTAACGACAGCGGTGAACTGACCGGTCTCGCCGACGCGGATCTCCATCTCCTGCGGGATGAGCTTGATGCCTTCGGCAGCTACGTTTTCGGGAGCCTCGGGCTCGTCATCGGGAACTACGAACAGACCGCAGACCTCCATACCGGAGCCGCCGATCATGCCGAGATCCTCAACGGCGCCGTTCTTAGTGCTTACGCGATAGAAGCTGACGCTGCTGGTGCTGTAAAGCTGTGCCCAGTAGAGCTCATGGTTGTTGAAGTCATAGCACATATCCTGCACGTAATTGACGTAGCAGCCGGTATTGCCGATAACGGAGCACTCCGCAGTCTCGGGATCGAAGGAGTAGAGGTTGCCGTCGAAGCCGATAGCATAGCCGACGCCGTTCTCGTCAATGGCAATGCAGATAAGGCTTTCGTCCGCATCAAGCATGCCGACGGGATCGGCATAGCCGGTGGAGATATCGATAGCGAGCAGCAGCCCGTTGGTGGAATCGAGACCGTACATGATGCCGTTGGTATAGTTCATTGCCATACTGACAACGGTGCCATCGGTGTAGATGCCGGAGGAGACTATGCTGACATTGCCCATATCGGAGAAGGGAGCAGCATAGAAATCACCGCCGGTGGTATAGCCGTAAACGGTGCCGTAAGCATAGGCGGCCGCATAGGAGTCGGGCGCGGAGGCAACGGCGGTAACGGCACTGGGATCGTAATCCGCGAAGGTGATCCAGCTTCCGCTGAAGGTCTCGCCCAGATCGTAAACGGATATGCCGTAGAAGTAGGCGGCCTGGATGCCGGTATCGACGACGGTGACGTTTATATTGGCAACGGCGTCGGGATTATCGACGGAGGTGATGGTGATGACCGTCTCGCCCTCTGCAACGCCGAGCACAACGCCGTTCTCATTGACGGTGGCAATGGAGGTGTCTGCGGACTCGAAGGTGACGGACTTATTGGCAGCCGCATCGGGGAGGACCGTCCAGTTGATGGTCTCGGTGCGGTTGACGGGAACCTCGATATCATCGGCAGTTATGGAGTCAACGTGGACGGGCTCGCCTACGTAGACGTTATCTACCGCGAAGAAATCGCCCTCGCCGGAATAGGAGTAATCCTTGGAGAAGAGCCAAACGAGGCTGTGGGTACCTGCGGTGAGGGGATAGCTGAAGGTTTCCCAATCGTTATTGTAAGCGCCGTAATAAAGCACACGCTCGCCGTCGATAAGGAAGTCGCAATGATCCCAGAAGGTATACTCGCCTTCGCCCCAAGCCATGAACTCGAACTGGACTATATCGCCCTCTTCGGCCACTACGGTGGTGACTATGCTGGACTCAGAGGAGTGAATGCCCTGATTGCCGGACATTGCATAGAAGCGGTTGCCCTCCTCAACGGTGATCCAGGGATAGTTGGAGGAGGTATCGAATGAAAGCTCGCCGCCGTCGACGTTAAGCGCATCGTTAAGAGCGCTGTTGTCGACTATCTCGCCCTGAACCAGCTCGACGTTATCAACCGCGAAATAGTCGCCGGTGGGATTGTCCATATAGTCCTTGGAGTAGGTCCAGGTAAGGGTATGAGCGCCGGCGGAAAGATTGATCGTGAAGTTGGTCCAATCGTTATCGAGAGCGCCATAGGTGAACTGAGCAGCGCCGTCAATGGCGAATACGCACTTATCCCAAGCGGTATATACGCCCTCGCCCCATGCCATGTAGTCAAAGGAGATGGCCTGACCGGCCTCGACCTCGACGTAAAGGGTGATGGTGGAGGTGCTGCTTTCAACGCCCTGATTTCCGGACCAGGCGGCAAGACGGTCGCCGTCGGTGAAGGTGGTCCAAGGGTAGTTGTCGTCATTGACGAAATGAAGCGTGCCGCCCTCTACGTTAAGAGCCGCGTCAAGATCGTCGCCGACCACGGGAGTATCGGTAGGATCAACGGGATCTGTGGGATCGGCAGGATCGGTCGGATCCGGCTCTGCCTCGGCAAGCTCGATCGCGCCGTTAACGGTCGCAAACGGGACAGATGTGCTGTCGCCGTTAAGCGGAGAATAGAACAGACCGGAGACCGAGACCTCGATGGTCTGATCCTCGGTGCAATTCTCGTCAACGAGGAAGCTGATGGTCACAAAGGTGCCGTGGGCGGTGAAACCGTCCGTCATGCACATATAACCGAGAGCTACGTTACCGGGTTCGGTAGTGTAATCGAATACAGGAACCGCGCCCGAAGGCAGCTCGTCCATTGCGGGACCGTTGGTCAAAGACATGACAGTGAGGCAATCCGGATCATAATATACGTTCATGGTCATCGTATGAGCCTCATAGTCCGCCCCGCCGATCACGATGTCTACCGATACGGTATCACCGGGGTTAACGTCACTGACGGTGGTCGCAGTGAACGTTACTTCTCCCTCTGCGGAAGCGGGAACTGCCACAAGGCAGAGCAGCATCGCCGCAGAAAGAATGAGAGCTAAAAATCTCTTCATGTGCGAAAACTCCTTCCTAAATTTGATAGCATCCGGCATGCGCCCGAAGGCAAGAAGAGCAGGATACAAAATCACATGTATATTTTATCATATAAATTAGCCGTAAACAAGCTTTGAGGCTTTTATTTTTTTATTGCGTCAGCCGCGCAAAAAGCAATGCAACGGCGGCTCTGCGGCTTATTTTTCCCAATGAACAAAAGGCTTTTCACGACCAAGCTCAGAATAAGTGCCGTCACATTCGCGTCACATTGCAGACAAATATATTATTTTCCCGTAATTAAGCGGCGTACGAAAAGGACCGTCCGAGGACGGCCCTTTGATGTTATGCGGTTACAGCTTTAAGCTGCGCTCCGTCAGTCCTCCTTCTTGCGGAAGAGAACTACGCCCGCGCCGGAGGCCATGGCAAGTATGCCGATACCGATGAGGCTGACAGCGCCGGTGGTGGGGATGACTACGCCGGGGTTAGCGCCGGTGGGGATAACTATGCCGTTGATAGCGCCAACGGGCATATTATCGAACTCGGTAACGTTAACGGTAACGGGGGTGCCGTCGGGGTAGTTGGTCTTAAAGTCATCGGCT
>CALEPU010000020.1 GCA_937913075.1 uncultured Clostridia bacterium | reverse complement strand
ATCATGTCCATGACCGCCTCAGCGCCGGAAAGATCCGTCTTGCCGTTTAAAAAAGCTCGCTTCGTGAACTCGCCCGGCTCCGCCGCCCTTGCGCCGCCGGAGGCAAAGAGCGCGAGGGCGCGCCGCACTACCTCAGGCGAGCCGTGGACGTAGACCTCCGCAGCGTCCTCGCCCGTGTAGGAGTGGGGCGCCTTGAAATAGACCGCGTTGCAGGCGTCGATAAGCTCGCCGTTTTCGTAAAGTCCGCCGTAGGTTACGTGCCGCGGGGCGGGCGTAAAGCTTTCCACGCCGGCGTTTTGCGGTATAAAGAACTTGCGGAGCAGCCCCAGGGTGCCTGCTCCGCTCAATCTTATTATCGCAATTGCGCCGCCCGCCGGGGTGGCGGGGGCGAATATGGTATCATCAAAGTACATTTTATTGCTCGGATTGCTCCGCGTACGCCGCCGCGCTCGATACTATGGCGGCGATATCCTCAGCGGTGGCGACGTCGCCCGGGCTCACGAGAGAGTTGACCTCGGTGCGGGGCGCCTTTTCGCTCCTGCGGCTTTTATAACCCCCGCGGCTCCTGCGGCGGGGAGTGACTACCACGCGGCGGTTGGGCTCATCGCCCTCGCTGTGAGTGGTGACGTAGGGATGATTTTGCAGGGTTGAATGCAGTACGCGGCGCTCGTAGGGGTTCATGGGCTCAAGCGTTTTTGCTCTGCCGGTCGCCTTGACCTGCGATGCGACCTTCTTTGCGAGGCGGCGCAGGGTCTCCTCGCGCTTCTCACGGTAATCCTCGGTGTCAAGAGTAATTCTTGTGTAGCCCTCGGTCTTGCGGTTTCGGTTTATGACGAGGGAGGTGAGGTACTGCATGGCGTCGAGCGTTTCGCCCCTGTGTCCGATCAGCACGCCCATCATATCGGAGTCGATCCTCAGCCGCAGGCAATCCTCGGTCTGAGCGGCAAGCACCTGACCGGGAGCGCCCATGTGCTCTATAAGACCCTTGACGAATATCGCGGCGGGGTTGTTCTCTGCCGCTTCAAGAGTGTAGTTGATGACCTCCGACTCCTTCGTTTCGGCGGAGGGCTCCTCGTTAGCGGGCTGTTCGCGCTCCTTTTTGGGCTCCGCCTCCAACTCGGAAACGGCGGGGTTGGGGAGCACGTTGACCGGCGGCTCGGCCTTGATCTCGGGCTCGGCAGCCTGCTGCTCCGGGGCCTTCCTGCGCTGCTCGCGCTTTTCGCGGCGATCGCTGCCGTTACGGTCATTGCGGTCGCGCCTGTCACGGCGGTCGCTGCGGTCGGATCTGCTGCGCTCGCGCTGCTCGCGCGGCTTCATATAATCGGGGATCTCATACTCCTCGGGGGGACGCTGAGTGAGCCTTACTATCGCGGGCTTTGCGCCTATGCCCAAAATGCCCTTTGTCTCCTGCTGGATTATTTCGATAGTGACCTCGTCTATCGAGATCTCCATCTCCTGCAAACCGCGGAATATAGCTTCGTCAACGGATTTGCCCGTGGACTGGATGCTTTTGAGTTCGTTCTCCTCCATTATTTTGCCTCCACAATGTTTGATTTGTTTTTCTTATCGAATATGGCGTTGATTATCGCGGTGGTAACAAGCTGTATGGCGCCGCTGACCGTCCAATAGAATGCGAATGCGGTAGTGGAGCTCATACAGACGAGAATACTGATCACGGGCATGACGTACATCATGGCGTTCATCTGCTTCTGCTGCTCGCTCTGCTGACCCTTGCTGCGCTTGTTGGAAACGAGCATGGTAAGAAGCTGCATCGCGGCGGCGAGGATGGGCAGTATCGTAAAGCCGTTTGCGGGAGCCTTGCCGTTTTTACTGAGCGAGTCGGGGTATTTTTGCATTATTGCGCGATAGATCTGCGTACCGGTATTGGCGGCGGTGCTGCTTGCGGGAGCTTCGGTCGCGTCGGCGGAGTCGGAAGCGTCGGGAGAGGGAGTAACCTCTGCCTCGCCCAAGAGCTTTGCCGCGACGGACGCATCGACCTCGTCGGGCAGCAGGGTCATGCCGCTCTTATCGGTATTGCAGGAGGAGCAGCCGCCCGACTGTGCGCCTGCGTCGCCCAGCTCGCCGGAGGCAAGACCGGAGGCGCAGAGCGTATCCCAAATGACCTCGGGAGAAACGAGCTCGCCGTTAATGTCCGTGTAGCCTTTTTTAAACATGGGCATATTTGCCAGCGTGCGGCTGGTGATGCTCTTTAAGGTCGAGGGCTTCGTAACGACGTCCGCGTCGAAGCGGAAAAGAAAGCCGCCGTCGCCGGAGTCTATAATGCAGTCCGGCTGCCAGATATTGTGTACCCAAAGGAATTTATAGTGATCGAAGGTCTTCTGCGCGGTATCGGCTGCCGCAGTGCGCGCGGACTCATCCTCCGCGGTCTCGGCAACGGCGGTCTCATACATGAGCATTATGGACTCCTCGTTGCCCCAGCAGCGGAAGGCGTTTAAGAAGCAGAAGAAAAGGGGCAGCACGAGAAGCAGGGGAAGACAGCTCGACCAGGTGCTGACGCCGTGCTCCTTCATGAGCTTGGACTGCTCGGCGCGGAGCTTTACGGGGTCGTTCTCGTACTTCTTTTGTATCGCGTTGAGCTGCGGCTGCACGACCTGCATTTTGAGCTGGGTCTTGCGGTTGTTGATATCGGGGAATATCTGTATAAGGCGCAGCAGCACGGTGACAACGATTATCGTCGGCAGATAGTTGTTGTTGAACAGCTTATACAAAAGCTGGAGGAGCTGGTAAAACCAGTTCGTCAGAAAAAAAGTCATTTGCCGTTCCTTTCGTTATTGATCAGTGTCCTTATCGAGCTTGGCGGCGCGCCAACGCCCCTTCTCCGGCACGGGATCGTACCCGCCGGAAGAAAAAGGATTGCAGCGCAAAATACGCCATAACGCAAGCAAGCAGCCCTTTGCGGCGCCGTGCACGGTTATGGCTTGGATAGCATATTCGGAGCATGATGGTGAGTACCGACAGCATGGCGCTCTGTCGGGACGAAACTGCCTGTAACAGCGGATGAGATATATAAGAAAGCGCTTTATTGCATTTCTGACCGAAGTCATAGATATAAGCCCAACCGAAAGGGTATAGGACGCCTTATCGCGATAAGGGGGCAAAAGCCGATACCCCAAGCCATTTCATACCGCCCCCGAGGGGCGCTCCGCCTGATCGCCGATAACACCCGCCTTTATAACAAGACGGCGCACGGTGGATACAATATCCCGGTAGCTTGCCTCCGCAATCGGTGCGCGTGCGATAAATATGAGCCTGTAACCGGGCATAAGCTCCGGCAGGAGAGGCGTCACTGCCTCCCTCAATCTGCGCTTCACACGATTGCGTACGACTGCGTTGCCAATCTTTTTGCCGACCGCAAAGCCGATTTTTTTATCCTGCCTGCGGGTTGCTGCGAAAATCAGTACCAATGTATGACTGCCGACGGATTTGCCGACCCTGTACACACGGCGGAACTCCTTGTTCCGTTTTAGAGAATAGCAACGCTTCACTTTTTTATCCCTCTGCCGGGGCGCAAGCCCCACAAAGCGGACCGCCGCCGCCCCGCGAACGGAGCATAACGGCGCTTTCCCGACAAAAACTCTATAAAGCAACTATGGCAAGCTGCCCGTACCGCCTTTGCTGCAAGCAAAAGCATACGGCGAGCTTGCCCCTAAATGCTGCCGATAGAATTACGCGGAGAGCTTTTTCCTGCCCTTGGCACGCCTGCGGGCGAGGACGTTCCTGCCGTTGGCGGTGGACATACGCTTACGGAAGCCGTGAACCTTCTTCCTCTGCCTTACTTTGGGCTGGTATGTCATCTTCATGGATGTACACCTCTTTCCTTACTATTATAGCAAAAGGGACGCCGCCTTAAAATGGCGCCTAAGCCCCATATTGTCACAGTTCTTGATTATATTTGATTTTGCAACGGTTTGTCAAGCCTTTTTTAAAAATTTCCCTCGATTTTTTTGTCGAGGCCGCTCTTTTCGCGTTTTGAGACGATGACGGTATATGCGGCGACGGAAACGAGTATCAAAAGGCTTATCCACTGCGAGGTCGAAAGGATCCATATCGAGCCGCGTATCCTGTCTCCGCGAAGGAATTCGTCGGCGAAACGGAAGACGGGATACAGCACGAGATAAAGCCGCAGGAGCTTTCCCCTGAGCTTTCCCTTGTTAAAAAGGCCGAGAAGCAGCAGGAACAGTAAAAGATTAAAGCCTGCTTCCAATAGCTGCACGGGGAAGCGCGTTACGTTGTTAGCCGCCTCGTCAAGGGCGTGGCGATAGGTAAAGCCCACGGGACACTCAATGCCGTAGCAGCAGCCTGCCAAAAAACAGCCTATCCTGCCGAAAAAGTGAAACAACGGTATAGAGCACGTGCCGAGATCGGCATAATCGGGCGTGAGCCGCAGCTTTTTATAGCATATCGCCGCAGCAAGAAGCCCGCCTAAAAGACCGCCGTAGAACACTGCTCCGCCGAAGACTTCACCGAACCTTGCCGCAAAGTCGGCAAAAGAGGCGATAGAGCCGAGCTCGCGCACCAGCGCAAAGAGCCTTTTGTACATTGTCGCGGCATACAAAAGGTGCATGCCGACGTAAACGCCGGCGAGCCCTACGACGTGCAAGACGATGAGGTTATAGTCGGACATGCCGCGCTTGTTCTTTTTGAACAGGAGCATCATCAGCACCGTGAGCACGCCGACGAGCACGCACAGCATATACGAGGAGATATCCCTCCCGAGAAACCTAAAAGCAGGTATCATAGCGAAAATCCCGTTTTGAACAGAAAATTGCAGGCGTCCAGATGAACGCCTGCAATTTTGTCGAAAAACTTACTGTGCGTTCTGAAATGCCTTTACTGCGCAGGAAGCTGCCTCAACACAGGCAACGTTGGAAACGCAGGAAACGAGCGCGACTATCGAAACGATAAGAGCGATGATAGTGAGCGCATTCTTGCCCGCCTTAATAGCGCCGATGGCCATGATAAGGGCTACAACAGCAAGCACGATGCCTACGATGCTGGCGATGAGGGTCGGGGTGATGTTAAGATCCTCAGCAGTGGTACCAATGTTCTGCGCCAGGATAGAGGGAACAATGATTGCGATAGCGGCCAGAACGATAGCGATGATGGCATTCTTCTTCATGGTGGGGGACTCCTTTCTTATAAAAATGTATGGCAAGCGCACAAAAAGCACGCCGCACATCATGGGACAATACGCGTCCGATGTGCAAATAATGACAGCAAACGGCGTTGTTCCGATAAAAATATAACACACGCTTTGGGAGAAGTCAATAAAAAACGATACAAATTTCCGCATAATTGTACAGGCATAACATCGCGCGAGCTGTCCGACACGCCGATCGTGTCGCTTGAGACGGCCCGCATACTGTACAAATCGGGCGAAGCGTGATATAATATCATGCTATGATATGCACCGCGGGAAAATATGATATTGCAGTTATCGGCGCGGGACATGCCGGCTGCGAGGCGGCGCTCGCCTGTGCGAGGATGGGTCTTTCAACGCTTTGCTTGTGCGTCGATATCGACTCCGTCGCGCTTATGGCGTGCAACCCCGCGATAGGCGGCACCTCAAAGGGGCATCTCGTTCGGGAGGTAGACGCTCTCGGCGGCGAGATGGGTCTCGCGGCAGACGATTGCTTTATACAGATGCGGATGCTCAACACGGGCAAGGGAGCCGCTGTACATTCTTTGCGTGCGCAGATGGACAAACGCCGTTACCATGAAAGGATGAAGGCCGCGCTTGAAGGGGAGCCGCTTTTGACTCTGCGTCAGGATGAGTGCGCCTCCGTAGAGACGGCAAACGGCAGGGTCACGGGAATTACGACCGCGATGGGTGCTCACTATATATGCCAAGCTGTAATCATTTGCAGCGGTGTGTATCTCAACAGCCGCGTCCATACCGGTGAATACAATCGGTCGGCAGGACCCTGCGGGCTGTCTAACGCCGTGCTGCTGTCAAACAGCCTTTCGGAGCTCGGCTTCGAGCTGCGCCGCTTTAAGACCGGCACACCGCCGCGCGTTGCAAAAGCTTCGCTTGATCTTTCTCGCATGCAGCCGCAGCCGGGGGATGAGCCTATACCGCATTTTTCCTTTATGACAAAGGGATTGATCAAGGAGCAGACTCCGTGTTATCTCACCTATACCAATGAGAGGACGCACAGGATAATACTCGATAATATAGACAGGTCGCCAATGTATGCCGGCGCGATACACGCAACAGGCACAAGGTACTGTCCCTCCATTGAGGACAAGATCGTTCGCTTTGCAGACAAGGAAAGGCATCAGCTTTTTATAGAGCCGGAGGGGCTTACTACCGACGAGATGTACGTGCAGGGCATGTCAACAAGCCTTCCCTTCGACGTGCAGGAAGCCATGCTTCGCACTATCGAGGGCATGGAGGACTGCGTTATAATGCGCTATGGGTACGCGATAGAGTACGACTGTATCGACCCTACGGAGCTTGACGCCCGCATGATGAGCCGACGCGTGGGAGGGCTTTTCTTTGCGGGACAGATCAACGGCAGCTCCGGCTATGAGGAGGCGGCGGCGCAGGGCTTGTACGCCGGCATAAACGCCGCTCTCTACGTTAAAAACGAGGAGCCTCTTTTGCTCTCACGCAGCGACGCTTATATCGGAGTGCTCTGCGACGATCTTACCGTCAAGGGTACCAATGAGCCCTATCGCATGATGACAAGCCGTGCCGAGTACAGGCTCCTGCTCCGGCAGGACAACGCCGATCTGCGGCTTACGGAAATGGCGCGCCGCACGGGGCTCATAAGCGATAAGCGATACTCCCTCCTCGTTAAAAAACGCGAGGATATAGCGCGTGCGCGTGCCGCTCTCGGTCGCAGCGTGCCTGCCGATGAGGCGCTTGTCCGTCTGCTTGAGGAGCGCGGCGCGGGCGGCGTGACGGGCAGTGTGCGGCTTGAAGCTCTGCTGAGGCGCGGCGGAGTTGGCTATACCGATCTTGCCTCGCTCTATGACCTGCCCGAGATTGAGGCTGAGGCCGCAGAGGAGATAGACCTTACCGCCCACTACGGCGGCTATATTGAGAAACAGAGGGAGCAGATAGCGCGGTTCTCGCGTATGGAGTCGCTGTGTTTGCCGGAGGATATGGACTATATGAGCATATCGGGGCTTAGGATAGAGGCAAGGCAGAAGCTGACAAAGCTTCGTCCTTCAAGTGTCGGTCAGGCTTCGAGGATATCGGGCGTTTCTCCTGCCGATATCGCCGTGCTTATGGTAAGGCTCAAAGCCATGGGGGAGGTAAACGATGAGCGATAACGAGCTTAGAGTTAAAGCGCATACGCCATCAGCAGAGGAAGCGCCGCAGCTTACCTCCGAGATACTTCTTGCGGCTGTTCCCGGGCTTACCGAGACACAAAAGAAAGGCTTCATTACCTATTATAATAGGCTCATCGAAAGGAACTCACGCGTGAACCTGACGCGCATTACGGAGCCCTCCGAGGTCGCCTATAAGCATTTTGCGGACAGCTTATTGGGCGCGGAGCTTATACCGAACGGCGCGAGGGTCGTTGACGTCGGAACGGGAGCGGGCTTTCCGGGCATACCTTTAAAGCTTTTTCGCCCCGATATTGAGCTCGTGCTTGTCGACTCTCTGGCAAAAAGGGTGGCTTTTCTGCGCGAAATTTGCGATGAACTTGGGCTTGACGTTAACGCCGTGCATGCGCGGGCGGAGGATGCGGCGAGGCTGCCGGGTCTTCGAGGGGCTTTCGATATCGCCGTATCCCGTGCTGTCGCACCCATGAGCATATTGACGGAGCTGACGGTGCCGTTTTTAAAGGTGGGAGGGCGCTCGCTCATGTACAAGGGACCCGGTGCGGATGAGGAGATAGCCTCCTGCGGCAGAGCTTTTTCGGAGCTCAAATGCGGCGTTGAGGTAAAAAAGTTCGAAGTCGACTGGGGTGCAAGGTGTATCGTTTGTGCGCAGAAGACAGGCGAGACCCCCAAGCGTTATCCGCGCAAGGCGGGCAGCATTGAAAAAGCACCGCTTTAATTAAATAACGATTGTTGAATAGCAACTTCTTTTGTCGCATTGGCGGGAATAGCTTCCTCTGCGGCGAAAACGTGGTATAATAGCATAAAACTAACCGGCACGGACGCCGTGCCGTTCGGAGGATATTGTGGCACTCTTTAATTTCAAAAAGGATATGTCTAAGCACGAGGTCAAGCAGGAGCCGAAGAAGCGCCTTGAAGAGGTACCCGTTGCGCTGATAATCCCCAATCCCAACCAGCCGAGGCAGACCTTTGACGAGGAGAGTATTGCGGAGCTTGCCGCATCCATCAGTCAAGTCGGGCTTATTCAGCCGCTCGTAGTACGCCGCGTCGGCGATACTTATGAGCTTATTGCGGGAGAGAGGCGTCTGCGCGCAGTCCGTTCGCTCGGCATGGAGAAGGTGCAGTGCATAGTTGACGGCGAGCTCGATGACGAGGACTCAGCGCTGATGGCGATAGTTGAGAATTTGCAGAGGGAGGATCTGCACTTTTTTGAGGAAGCGGAGAGTTATGCCGCGCTCCTGCAAAAGCTCAATATCACGCAGGACGAGCTTGCACTGCGCATCGGTAAGAGCCAGAGCTTTATTGCGAACAAGCTGCGTATGCTCAGACTTTCGCCCGCCGTGCGAGAGGCGGTAGTCAATACGGGGCTCACCGAGAGACATACCCGTGCGCTTTTAAAGCTCAATACTGATGATGAGCGGCAGACGGTCATCAATAAGGTCGCGGAGAATTCGCTCTCGGTCAAGGATACGGAGAAGCTTGTCGAGTCCATGCTGAACAGCGCATTCGATAACAAGAAGGACGGCGCGCGTCCCCGTCCGCGCATAATACGCATATTCAAAGACTACAAGCTGTTTGTGAACACCGTGAACACTGCCTGTGATCAGCTTCGCGAAAGCGGGCTCAACGTTCAGGTAGAGCAGACCGAGCACGATGACGGCGTTGACATCATTATAAAGGTGTCGCAGTAAAATCCGACGTCAATCAAGCCTGTTTAAAAAGCCTTGTAATGCAAGGCTTTTTTGCTTGCCATGGCGGATTGTTTCACGTGAAACAATCGTTTGGGCAGAAGCAATGAAGGAATATGTTTCACGTGAAACAGCGCAGATACGTCAAAAAACAATGCAAAGGGGCATTGCAACGTAAAGGCGCATCGGTTATAATAAAGGTACCGTGCAAACGGAGACAAGCAAAGCGCCCATCGAGGCGGGACGGAGCGAATATGGCAAAGACAGTGGCGATAGCAAATCAGAAGGGCGGAGTGGGCAAGACCACGACGGCAGTGAACCTTGCGGCAAGCATAGCGCAGCAGGGCAAGAGGGTGCTCTTGGTCGATATCGACCCGCAGGGCAACGGTACAAGCGGAGTAGGCGTCAACAAAAACGCCTGCGAATACAGCATATACGACGTGCTGATAAACGAAGTGCCAGTCGAAGACGTTATACAAAAAACGAAGATAGATACACTTGACGTACTACCTTCAAGAATTGAGCTGGCAGGAGCAGAAGTGGAGCTGGTCACTATGATGGCGAGGGAGCGAAAGCTGAAAACGGCGCTCAAAAAGATAGACGACAGATACGATTATATGTTCATCGACTGCCCTCCGTCGCTTGGGCTTCTGACGCTCAACGCACTTACGGTGGCGGATACTCTGTTAGTACCTATTCAGTGTGAGTATTATGCGCTCGAAGGGCTCGCGCAGTTGATGAACACGGTAAAGCTTGTCCGTCAACATCTTAACGAGGAGCTTCAGGTCGAGGGCGTCGTGATGACAATGTACGACGCAAGGACGAACTTGTCGTCAATGGTGGTGAACGAGGTTAAAAAATTCTTTAAAAACAAGGTATATGACACGGTGATACCACGCTCGGTAAGGCTCGGCGAGGCGCCTTCGTTCGGACTGCCGATAACACTATACGACCCCAAGTGCGCCGGCGCAAAGGCGTACGTCAATCTTGCAAAGGAGCTTTTGGAGAGAGATGGAAACAAATAAGAAGGGCAGAGCGTTGGGCAGGGGGCTCGACGCGCTGATAGTCGGATTTGAGCAGACTGAAAACGATACTGTGCGAACGGTAGACATAGACCTTGTGGACAATAATCCGGGCCAGCCGAGGAAACAGTTTGACGAGGAAAAGCTACGGGAGCTTGCTCATTCCATAGAACAGCACGGTATTGTTCAGCCGCTTATAGTAAAGAAGAAAGGCGAACGGTACACTATTATTGCGGGCGAAAGGCGTTTCCGCGCCGCAAGGATCGCGGGCGTTCGTGAAGTGCCGGTAATCGTTCGAGATATGGACGACAGAGAGGTGATGGAGGTAGCGCTTATAGAGAACATACAGCGCGAGAACCTCAACCCCATTGAAGAGGCGGCGGCAATAAGCTTCCTTATGAAACAGCACGATCTGACGCAGGAGGAGGTAGCAAAGCGCCTTTCAAAGAGCAGACCTGCGATAGCAAATTCGGTACGGTTGCTTTCTATGCCCCAGAGCGTGCAGGATTTCCTCCGAAGCGGCAGCATACTGCCCGGTCATGCAAGGGTATTAGGCGCAATAACGGACGATGCGCTGCTTGAAAAAACTGCGGAAAAATGCGCAAAATCGGGCTGGTCAGTCAGGGAGACTGAGGAGCAGGTCAAAAAAGCGATGACGCTTGCAGAGCTTGCCAAGCGCCCGCGCAAATCAAAAAGGCTTTCCAACGACCTTGCGGCGGCAAGAAGCCGTATGCGCGAGCGCCTTGGTACGAAGGTCGATATTCAGGGTGACGAAAATAAGGGCAAGATTGTCATAGACTACTTCACAAACGACGGCTTGCAGGAGATTTTTGCGCGCATAATGGGCGAAGATGAGTGAGAAGCTCAAAAACGGGGAACGGATAGAGGATCTGCAATATAGGGGGCTGCGGATAATACAATCGGAACGCGGCTTCAGGCTCGGCACGGATTCTATACTGCTGACCGGTTTTGTTACCGCCTCCGCAAGGGACAGGATAATAGACCTCGGCACGGGAACGGGCGTTATAGCGATACTGCTGAACGGACGCACGGGAGCGAAGCTGACCGCCGTTGAGATACAGCCCGAGCAATGCGATATGGCGCGACGCTCAATAGAAATGAACGGTCAGGATATCGAAGTATTCGAGGGCGATATGCGCACAGCACACGAGTCGCTCGGCAGAGGAAAATTCGATTGCGCAGTCAGCAATCCGCCGTATTACAAGAAAGAGAGCGGGATAGTATCGCAAAAGGGCGATGGCGAATTCAAGGGCGCGGCGACGCATGACACGGCATGCACCATGGAGGAGCTTGTAAAAAGCGCCGCAACGTTTATAAAATACGGCGGCAAGTTCTTCTTTTGCTGTCCCGCCGCGAGGCTTTCGGAGGCATTTGCAGCACTCAAAAACAACAATATGGAGCCGAAACGCCTGCGCCTTGTGGCAAGCACTGAGGACAAGCCTCCGTACCTTGCGCTTATAGAGGCTAAAAAGGGCGCTGCGCCGGGGCTGAAAATGGAAAAACAGCTTACCGTCTGCAATAAAGACGGGAGCTATACCGATGAAGTGAACGCTATCTACCACAGGAACGAATATGATTGACGGGAACATAAGAACAAACTCGGAAAACGAATTTGCGGAGACAGCCGAAGGCTTTGACAACAACACGGCGCTCAAAGCAAAGCTGTATCTTTGCGCAACGCCTATCGGAAACATGGGCGACATAACCAAGCGTGTTGAAAGTACGCTTGCGAATTGCGACGCGATTTTCTGTGAGGACACGAGAAATACCCGCTCGCTGCTCGAAAAACTCGGCATTAAAGGCAAAAGGCTCTATGCGGCGCACACCCATAACGAGCAGGCGGCAGCCGAAAAAATAGCCGAGCTCGTCCGCGAAGGGAGCGCCGTTGCCTACGTATCGGACGCAGGCATGCCGGGAATATCCGATCCCGGCGAGCGGATAGTCAGGCATTTCATCGAGCAAGGGCTTGAATTTGAGGTGCTGCCAGGGGCTTCGGCTTCGCTGACGGCGGCGATATTGAGCGGACTGCCTACGCGCAGGGTCTATTTTGTGGGCTTCCTGCCGAGAGAAAACAAGGAGCGTGCAGAGTTTATCGCGGAGCTCAAGCGTGTTTCGGCGACGATAGTGATCTATGAGAGCCCTTACCGCGTTGCTGACACGCTCGAAGAGCTTAAAAGGCTGTTAGGCGACAGACAGGCGGCGGTGTCACGAGAGATCACAAAGCATTTTGAACAGACGGTACGCGGTTCTCTTTCCGAGCTTGCCGAACGCTTTGCAAAAGAACCGCCTAAGGGCGAGTGCGTGATAACGACAGCGGGCAAAACGGAGGACGATGAAGCGCAAACGGAGTCGCTCGACGATATGCTGTTAAGACTGCTTGAAGGCGGAATGAGCGCAAAGGACGCAGCTAAGCAGGCAGCGCTGATGCTCGATATGCCCAAGAGCGAGGCGTATGAGCGGGCAACGGAGCTCAAAAACAGCAAATAAGCTTTCATTTCAACATATTACGCCGCCGACACACATAAAATCACAGCATGATGATGTGGATCTTCGGCGGGATGACAGCCATCGGCATTGCATTTTATATTGCGGACGGGCAGGGAGCAGAGGCGCTTGCGGCGCTGCTTTCGGGCTGCTCGCAGGCTGTTGAGCTGACTTTGTCGCTTGCAGGTGCTTATATGCTTTGGATGGGGCTTATGAATATCGCAAAGGAGGCGGGGCTTATTGACAGGCTCGCAAAGGCTGTGCAAAAGCCGCTGGGTCGTCTCATGCCCAACGCAGGCGCGGCAATGGCTCCGATAACGCTCAACCTTGCCGCCAATTTCTTCGGGCTCGGCAATGCGGCGACGCCCTTCGGAGTTGCGGCAATGAAGCTTTTGAGCCGAGGCGACGGCATCGCAAGCGACGATATGTGTATGTTCATTGCGCTGAATTCATCCGCTGTGGAGCTGCTGCCGACAACGGTTATCGCGCTGCGGACAGCGTGCGGCTCCGAAAACCCTTACGATATCGTACTGCCGACGTTCATTGCCTCAATAGCCGCAGCAGCGGCGGCGATATTTAGCTGTAAGCTCCTGGCGGTGGCAAAAAAGCCAAGGCTTTCGGCAAGAAGGACGCAGGCATGAGGAAGACGGCGGAGCTTGCGGTCCCTTGCGGCATTGTGCTGCTGCTCGTCTATGCCGTTGTCAAAAAAGTCAATATTTATAAGGCGTTTGTTGAAGGAGCGGGGCAGGCTTTGCCGGAGCTTGTCTCCATACTGCCGAGCTTAGCGGCAATGCTTGCGGCAATAAGCGTGCTGCGGGGGTCGGGCGCGCTCGACATTCTGACAAGAGCCCTTGCGCCGGCTCTTGCAAAAGCAGGCATAGATTCCGAGCTTGCACCGCTTTTGATACTGCGCCCCTTCTCGGGCTCGGCTTCGCTTGCTATGCTGCGCGATACTATGCTCGTCTGCGGAGCGGACAGCGCAACCGGCAGAGCGGCTTCTGTTATGGTCGGCTCGACGGAAACCATATTCTACACAATGGCGGTCTACTTCGGCGCGGCGGGAGTAAATAAGACCCGTCATGCGCTGCCTGCGGCGCTCATATCCGGCGCGGTCGGCGCGGCAGTCGGGATACTGCTCATTAGAATTATGTGAAATTAATAGCTGTGTTACGATAAATATATATTGACAAACCGATGATAGCATGGTATTATGACCTCAATGGAAACCGAGGCGGCGATTAGCCGCACGCAAACGGGAGGTCTATTATATGAAGCTTCGCAGTATTACTGCATTTGTTTTGATAGCTATCTTGACCTTTTCCGGCTGCGGAATAATAAAGAGCGATTGGCGTTACAAGCCGGAGTATCATACGCCGGAGGAGCTTGAAACGCTGTACTTCACTGCAGCCTTTTGTGCCCCTCGCAGGTATTATATGCGAAGGGCTTTTTTGCAGGACACGGAATTTGCAATAGCACCGCAACTGTGATATAATCGCATCAACAGCATGAAAGGTGCGATATTACTATGAAAATAGACGTGCTGCCCTACTATGGCAAGCAAACCGACAATCACCTCTACAACACGACGGTAATAGTCGTGGACGTACTGCGGGCAACGACCTGCATGATATGCGCGCTGAACGGCGGTGCGGATAAGATAGTGCCGACTGTTGACGCGGGCGACGCCGTTGCGATAGCCGGCAGATTGGGGCAGAGGGAGTGTGTGCTCGGCGGCGAGCGCGGAGGGATAAAGATATCCGGCTTCGACCTCGGCAACTCGCCCAAGGAATACCTTGGCAGAGCTGTAAAAAACAAGACGGTCATAGTTTCCACCACCAACGGCACCGGCGCTATACACAGTGTACGCAGCGCAGACATGGTAATGCTCGGCGCGATGATAAACCGCACTGCCGTTGCAAAGGCGGCGGCTGCGCGCGGAGACGACGTGCTGATCGTGTGCGCGGGGACGGAGCATCAGCCCTCCGCCGACGATCTTTGCACCGCAGGCGCGATAATAGACGCAATGCATTACTATGCCGATTTTGCCGAGGGCGACCTCAGCGATATGGCATTGATATGCGAGAAGCTGTATGCCGATATGCGCGACGGCAGCTTCGATATCAAAAAGACCTTCCACTGCGCGAGGCTGCTGCGCCTGGGCTTTGAGGAGGACGTGGATTTCTGCTTCGAGGAGGACGCCACCGACACGGTGCCCGTTTACAGGGATGGGATCATACAAAAGCTTTGATTTCAATAGGTATTTGAGGCTCAAAACGGCCGTGCTCTCCGCCGTGCATCTGATGGTGGATATGTACTGTGCCGTTCTTTTTTTCGGCTGCATATCGGGCGGGGAGAAGGCTTGGCACGCTATGGTGCTATACAACGCCTGCGCTTTTGCGGGGCAGGCTCCGATAGGCGCGCTTGCGGACAGACTGGGCAACGGGCTTGCTGTCGCCGCCGCCGGCTGCTTATTGCTCGGAGCTTCTTGGTTCTTCCACACCGTGCCGATAGCGGCAGCCGTTATAGCGGGGCTCGGCAACGGCGCATTTCACGCCGGCGCGGGCTACAGCGTGCTCATGGATGACGGCGAAAGGGCAAGGGATCTTGGCATTTTCGTCAGCACCGGAGCTGTCGGTCTTTACTGCGGTACTGCGGACGCTCTGATTTTCGTTAAGGGCGGGCTCATATTCGTAGGTATTTTCGCACTGCTTGCGGGCGTTATTGGCTTTGCGGCGTTTGATAAGAGGCTACGTTCGGCAGGCGCCTTTGCCGAGCTTGAAGAGACTGCCTCTTATAAAGGCGCGGCGCCTTCGCTTTCAATGCCGAGGGGAGGGCTTTTAGCCCTTTGCTGTTTGACGGCGGTGGTCATACTGCGGTCGTTCATCGGTGCGACGGAATGCTTTGCGATACCCTCGATGCCGGGCTCTGCAACAGTGCTCTGCGTCGCGGGCGGCAAGGCATTGGGCGGCTTTATAATGGACTGCGTCGGCCCGCGCAAGACCTCGGTATTTTCGCTCGTGCCCTGTGCCGTTATCGCGCTGTTCGGCGTCTCGCTTTCGACCGGCGCCGCAGCAAGGCTCATAGCTCTGCTGCTGTTCAATATGACTATGCCGATAACGCTTTTTGCCGCGGCAAGGCTGTTAAAGGGCGCTAAGGGTTTTGCCTTCGGGCTTTTGACCTTCGGGCTGTTTATAGGCTGTGTGCCGAGGTTCATGGGCGTGGATACGGCTATGCTGCCTCGCCTTTCATACGCGCTTTTAATAGCGCTTTCGCTTGCGCTGCTGCTTGTTGGGCTTAAATTCGAGCCCAGGCATCGCGCTGCGGAAGGGGCTAAATAAATGGAAGGGCTTTGGAGCGCGCTTGCCCTCTCGCTGCTGCTGACGGAGGCTTTCGAGCTGCCCTTTTGTGCGCTCGTATGGCGGTTCGGCGGGCGGGAGCTTGCGGTCTGCGCGCTTGCAAACGCAGTCACAAATCCGCCCGTGGTGCTTATTCACACGCTCATAAGCGCTTGGCTGGCGGCAAACGGCAAATCGGCTGTCATGCCTCTTGCGGTGCTCATACTCGAGCTTTCGGCTGTCGTTGTCGAGTGGCTCATTTACCGCCGCTGCACCGCAAAAAGGCTTCCGTTTTTTATCTCGCTTACGGCAAACGCCTTTTCCTACGGCATGGGGCTTTTGCTGAATTGCCTGATATAAATTTTATAATGAGGGCAGCCGCGAAGCTCTCTTGATACTGCGCGCTGTACGCAGGCGCAGAGAAAATAACGATGCAAATAATAAGGAGGACTGAATGGGAAAATCAATATTGATCGTACTGCTGCTGTTTTTGCTGTTTATCGTCGTACCCGGCGTCGTTGCATTGGCAGTCGTCGGCGCCGTCAAAGCAAAGCACAGGCGTGAGGCGCAGAACAATGACTACCAACGGTGAAGGGAGATAATGATATGAAAAAGCTTATAAGAGCATTGGCGATTTTGCTGACGGCAATGCTGCTTTTCGCTGCGCTGCCGGCGCTTGCCGACGTTATATTGGAGCCCAACAGCAGCTTTTATGAGAAGCACGGCGAGGAGTGTTACTACCGCGATCCCGCCCGATATGGTCCAAGGGGCGAGGAAGGACTTGCGATTTATGACGAGCCGGACGGAAAACAGAAGGCGACTGTCGATAAGGGCGATAGCTTCTACGTCGAGTGGTTCTACGCTTCCGAGGACGGAACTGAATGGGGATACATAGAGCGCGCGGTGCTTGAAGGCTGGTTCAAGATAGAGGAGAGCGCAAGATACTACGACCATAACGATTTTTACGCCGAGTACGGCAAGGAATGCTACAAGGATACCGATGAAGGGCATGATATTAAAGCGGCGGTGCTCTATGATTATCCCTGCGGCACAGTGAAATTCGACGGTTGGCTGAACGACAGCGGCGAGAACGTTACCTTCTCCTCCGTTTATAAGGATGAAAAGGGCCGCGAATGGGGCTTTATAGGCTATTATTACGGACATTGGGACGGCTGGATATGTATCGACGATCCCGAGAACGCAAGCCTTCTTGAAGAGATAAGGCTTTTAGATCCCATTACGGGCGAGAGGATAGATCCCAATGAGGTGCTTGCGACTCATGTCTGCGTTGGAACTCAGACGCCCGGCGAGAGCACCAAAACCGCTGTTGCAAGGCAGACGATATCCCCCGAGAAGACAGACGTAATAAACCTGCGCGACAATGAGGGCGGAAGCAAGCTTTGGACTGTAATAGGCGTCGTTGCGGGAGCGGTCATACTGAGCGCTCTGGCGCTGATAGTATTTTTCAAAAAGCCCGCAAAGAAGGAATAAACTTATAGTCTAAACGATCTATAAATAGTTTTATAGATAAAAATACCGATATTTTAACTGCCCCGCCCGCGCAAAAGCGAACGGGGCAGTATTAATTCCGTTTAAAATTGCCGTAAAATATACTCTTTTGCGCTTTACACGGATAATAGCTTGTGCTAAAATTAAAGGTGGTATTGAGGGTCTGAATTAATGAGTGACTTTTGGTTCCCAATTTATTGCTATTAAGCGGGAAGGTTATCGGATGATCAGGATATCTTGCGACAGCACGGCGGATCTTTCCGCCGAATTATACCGGAAATACAATATTGCGCGTATGCCCCTTTATATCAACCTCGCGGGGCATGAGTATGAGGACGGCGTCGATCTCACAGCCGACCGCCTTTTTGAGATCGTCAGGGAGACGGGCGAGCTGCCGATGACCGCCGCGCGCAATATAGACGACTTTGTTAAATACATAGAGGGCGTCCGCGGCGAGAGCGGCGCGGATGAGGTCATCCACTTTGCCATCAGCAGCGATTTTTCAACCTCCTTTAACATGGCGAGCCTTGCCGCAAAGGATATGAAGGGAGTCTACGTTATAGACTCGCGCAACCTCTCTTCGGGCATCGGGCTTTCCGTTATCGCCGCCTGCGAGATGGCAGCCGCGGGCATGAAGGCGGAGGATATAGTCCGTATTGCGGAGGACGATATAATCCCCAAGGTGGACGCGAGCTTCATACTTGATACGCTCAGCTTCATGGCAAAGGGCGGCAGATGCTCCTCGGTAGTTGCGCTCGGCGCAAACCTCTTGAAGCTCAAGCCCTGCATCGAGGTGGTCGAGGGCAAGATGCGCGTAGGCAAAAAGTACCGAGGCACTCTTGAACGCTGTTTGAAGCTTTATATTGAAGATCGCCTTGCCGATCTTGACAACATCCGCCCCGACAGGATATTCGTAACGAGCGCAGGCTGCCCCAAGGAGATACAGCAGACCTGCGTTGAGCAGGTTAAGGCGCTCGGCTACTTTAAAGAGGTCCTCTGCACCGAGGCGGGCTGCACGGTTTCGAGCCACTGCGGTCCCGGCACGCTGGGCGTGCTTTTTATCCACAAATAAGCTTTTAGTACCTGAGAAATAAATACTTTTCAAAAGGAGCAAAACATGAACAAATTCCTCGAAGCAATGGGTATCATGGGCGCAAAGGCGGTCTGCCGCAATCTTTCGCCCGCTGAGCTGACCGAGCGCGCCCTCGCCCGCGGCGAAGGCAAGCTCTCGAACACCGGCGCTCTTGTCATCAACACCGGAAAGTACACCGGCAGATCCCCTAACGACCGCTTTATCGTCGATACCCCCAACGTACACGATAACGTGGACTGGGGCAAGATCAATATGCCCATCGAGCGTGCAAAGGCCGACGCCATCTACGGCAAAATGGTCGCCTATATGCAGAACCGTGAGGTATTCATCGTTGATTGCTATGCCGGTGCGGATACCGGTTACAGCCTGCCCATCCGCGTAGTCTGCGAGAATGCGGCTTCCGCGCTGTTTGCAACGCAGGCGTTCGTCCGCCCCGACAAGGAGCAGCTTGAAGGCTTCGTGCCCGAATTTACGGTGCTCTGCTGCCCGGGCTTCAAGTGCGTTCCCGAGGTCGACGGCACCAACTCCGAGGCGGCTATTATTCTCGATTTTGAGAAAAAGCGCGTTACCATCGCCTGCTCCATGTACTCCGGCGAGATAAAGAAGGGCATGTTCTCCGTTATGAATTACCTCATGCCCGAGCGCGGCGTGTTCCCCATGCACTGCTCCGCCAACGTCGGCAAGGAGGGCGATACCGCCATATTCTTCGGTCTTTCCGGCACCGGCAAGACCACCCTTTCCGCCGATCCCAACCGCTTCCTCATCGGCGATGACGAGCATGGCTGGTCCGATCACGGTGTGTTCAATTTCGAGGGCGGCTGCTATGCAAAGTGCATCAACCTCTCCAAGGAGAACGAGCCCGAGATATGGAACGCGATAAAGTTCGGCGCCCTCGTTGAGAACGTAATTATGGACGACGAGACCCGCGTGCTCGATTATAACGACGGCTCCGTCACCGAGAATACCCGTGTCGCTTACCCTGTCGAGTATATACCCAACTGCCTTATCCCCGGCGTTGCCGGTCATCCCAAGACGGTGATATTCCTCACCGCGGACGCCTTCGGCGTACTGCCTCCCATCGCAAAGCTCGATAAGAACATGGCGATGTACCACTTTGTTACCGGCTACACCGCAAAGCTTGCCGGTACCGAGCGCGGCGTTAAGGAGCCCCAGGCGACCTTCTCCACGCTGTTCGGCGCACCCTTCTTTATAAGGCATCCCTCCGTTTACGCCGAGATGCTGGGCAAGAGGATGGACGAGCACAACGCGAACGCATTCCTTATCAACACCGGTTGGTCCGGCGGTCCCTACGGCGTCGGCTCCCGCATGAAGATAAAGTACACAAGGGCAATGGTCACCGCTGCTCTCACCGGCGCGCTCAACGATGTTGAGTACGTAAAGCACCCCATATTCAACGTTATGGTGCCCAAGACCTGCCCCGACGTACCCGACGAGGTGCTCGATCCCCGCGAGATGTGGGCCGATAAGGAGGCTTACGACAAGCAGGCGAAGGAGCTTGCAAAGCTCTTCATAAACAACTTCAAGAAGTACGGCAATATGCCGCAGAACATCATCGACGCCGGCCCCAAGGCGGACTGACAGAGCATTTTTTAAGGAGCGCTTCGGCGCTCCTTTTTGCTGGCAATAAATTTGGATTTTTGTTCGGGAATAAAGATAAAACCGCTTTCGAAAGCAAAAAAATCGTTTCATTATTATAATATACACATTGCTTTTATAAAGCCGTTGTGATATAATTTACAATGGTCAAAACTGCGCTTTGTGGAGGGGTTCGTTGTGCGGATAAAAAAGCTCGTATTAAACGGTTTCAGGAGCTATGCGCACGCGGAGCTTTTGCCCGAGGAGGGGCTCAATCTGCTTTACGGAGCCAATGCCGCGGGCAAGACCAACGTGCTTGAAGCTGTGTTTCTTTGCGCCCTCGGCAGGAGCCACAGGACGAGCCGCGACGCGGAGCTTATAGGGCATGGGCTCTCGGGCGCATACGTCGGGCTCGAGATCGAAACGGCAACCGGCACGAGGACGATCGAAATAAAGCTCCGCTCTACCGAGCAGGCGCAGAAGGCGCGTGAGCGCAAGCAGATATTTATAGACAGGCAGCGTGCCGATAAGGCGGGCGAGCTGATGGGCGTATTAAACGTCGTCATGTTTTCGCCGGAGGATCTGGCGCTTGTCAAGAGCGCACCCTCGGAGCGGCGCAGGTTTATGGATATGGAGCTTTGCCAGTTAAAGCCCGCCTATTACTTAAAGGCAGCGACTTATAACGCGGCGCTCCGCCAGAGGAACGCGCTCATTAAAGAGGCGTTCGCCAACCCCGTCGACCCCGACATGCTCGATATGTGGAACGTGCAGCTTGCGCGTACCGGTGCGGAGGTCATGCGGCAGAGGCTTGCCTTTATGGATGAGCTTTCCACCGTGGCGAGCGATATGCACCGCAGGCTGACGGGCGGCAGGGAGCAGCTCTTTGCCTTCTACGACCCGGACGTGCCCGCGGAGGGCGACATAGAATACGCCATTTACGACGCGCTTGCCGCCTCTCGTGAGGAGGATCTGCGGCGCGGCTTCACGTCAAGAGGTCCTCACAGGGACGATATCGGCATCAAGCTCGACGAAACGGACGTCAGGGTCTACGGCCCGCAGGGGCAGCAAAGGACGGCTGCGCTCTCATTGAAGCTTTCGGTGATAGCGCTCATGCGTCAGACGACGGGCGAGAGTCCGGTGCTTCTCCTGGACGACGTGCTCTCCGAGCTCGACGGCAGCAGACGCAGGGCGCTTATGGAGCTTGCGTTCGACTGCCAATGCCTGATGACCTCTACACAGGCGGAGACCTACGATCTTGAAGGCAAAAAGACCGCGCTCTATAAGGTCGAGGGCGGCATGATAACAAGGACTGAGGGCCGATAAAGCTCTTACCCGTAATTAAAAGTACAATAAGGCTGAAAGGATTTTTAATATGGAAAACAACACCTACGACGCCTCGCAAATACAGGTGCTTGAAGGCTTGGAGGCGGTGCGCCGGAGACCCGGCATGTACATCGGCTCGACGGATTCGAGAGGTCTGCATCACCTTGTATATGAGATAGTGGATAATGCCATTGACGAGGCGATGGCGGGCTACTGCACGCACGTCACCGTCACTATACACCCCGATAACTCCGTCACGGTAGTTGACAATGGGCGCGGCATCCCCGTGGACATACAGCAGCAAACGGGCAAATCGGCATTGGAGGTCGCCCTTACCATGCTGCACGCCGGCGGCAAATTCGGAGGCTCGGGCTACAAGGTATCCGGCGGTCTGCACGGCGTAGGGCTTTCGGTCGTTAATGCGCTTTCTGAAAAGCTTGTCGCCGAGGTCAAGAGGGACGGCGGCGTCTATCGCCAGATATGTGAGCGCGGCGTCAAGGTGACCGAGGTCGAGATAGTTGACTCCTGCGGCGCGGATGAGCACGGCACCTCCATAACCTTCCATCCTGACCCCGAGATATTCGACGAGGTGGATTATGAGTACGAGATTCTGATAAGAAGGCTGCGCGAGCTCGCCTTCCTCAACGCCGGCGTAACCATTATCGTTATCGACGAGCGTCCGGAGGAGAAGCTCGAAAACACCTTCTGCTACATGGGCGGAATAAACGAGTTCGTCAAATATCTCAACAAAAACAAGACCGTGCTGCATCCGGAGCCCATATACTTCAAGGCGGCGCAGTCGGAAAAGCCTTTGGAAACCGCCTCGGTCGAGGTCTCGATGCAGTATAACGACGGCTATAATGAGGATATCTACTCATTCGCCAACAACATCCATACCACCGAGGGCGGCAGCCATCTTGTCGGCTTTAAGACCGCGCTGACGAGGGTCATCAATGATTACGCGAGAAAGAACAAGATATTAAAGGACAACGACGCGAACCTCTCCGGCGAGGATGTGCGCGAGGGTCTGACGGCGATAGTCAGCGTCAAGCTTGTCGAGCCCCAGTTCGAGGGGCAGACGAAGACCAAGCTCGGCAACGCATACATCAAGGGCATGGTCGACAGCGCTGTTTCCGCAGGGCTCGCACAGTATATGGAGGAGCATCCCAATGAGTCCAAGCTCATTATAGACAAATGCTTGCAGGCCTCCCGTGCGAGAGAGGCGGCGCGCAAGGCTCGCGACCTCACAAGGCGCAAGACGGCGCTCGACTCCACCAGCCTGCCCGGAAAGCTTGCCGACTGCTCCGATAAGGACCCCGCAAACTGCGAGCTGTTCATAGTCGAGGGACAGTCCGCAGGCGGCTCCGCAAAGGAGGGCAGGGACAGGGCGACCCAGGCGATACTTCCCCTGCGCGGCAAGATATTGAACGTCGAGAAGACGAGGCTCGATAAGATGCTCTCCAATGCCGAAATACGCTGTATGATCACAGCCTTCGGCGCGGGGATGGATAACGACTTCGACGTTTCAAAGCTTCGCTATCACAAGATAATCTGCATGACCGATGCGGACGTTGACGGCAGCCATATAAGGACTTTGCTTTTGACCTTCTTCTACCGTCACATGCGCCCCATGGTGGAGCAGGGCTACGTATACATTGCGCAGCCGCCGCTGTATCTTATAAAAAAGAACGGCGACAAGTTCAAATACTATGTGTTCTCCGACGAGGAGCTTTCCGCCAAGCTGGACGAGATAGGGCGCGACCACGTTGAAATACAGCGCTATAAGGGTCTCGGCGAGATGAACGCGGAGCAGCTCTGGGAGACGACGATGGATCCCAAGACGAGGAATATGCTGCGCGTCAGCATAGAGGACGCAATGGCGGCGGATGAGATATTCACCCTTTTGATGGGCGATCAGGTCGAGCCGAGGCGTGAGTTTATAGAGCTCAACAGCAAGCTCGTTGCGGATCTTGATATTTAATTAAGGAGCTTCCTGTATACTTCAAATAGAAGGAAGTTGACGAAAAAAGATACCTCAAGTAGAGTTGAATTCATACTGACCGGACCGTTAGTAAAAATTCAAAACTAAGAGAGGTATCTGCAATGAATGGTAAAGCAAACACCCCGAAAAATCAAGCGGGAAAATGCGGTGGAAGGATCGGCGGACGCGGCAACAAGCAAGGAAAGGCTCCGTCTCCGGAGATGAGCAGAGAGCAAGAGGCCATCCTGAAGCAGAAGGCGGAAGAGATCTCCTCCGGCCTGCGCTCTTTCACCTGGCGCGATCTGGAGACGTCCGGCAAGTTCTCGCGGAATGAAAAGCTGAGTTTCATCAGCGACGACATGCTCATCGTCGGATGCGACATCGGCAGCGAAACGCATTATGTACGTGCCATCGACGGAAAGGGCCGTGAACTGAGCAACGGAGCGTTCTCGTTTGAAAGCACCGCCGAAGGATTCCAAAAAGCGAAGGACTGGGCGCTGCGTCTTGCAGCACAGCATGAGAAGGACCAAATCGTCTTGGGCCTTGAGCCAACCGGACATTACTGGTTTTCGCTGGCTGCCTGGATGATCGCGAACGGGATCAGCGTAGTGCAGGTCAATCCGTACGCGGTGAAGCAGACGAAGGAACTGGAAGACAACAGTCAGGCAAAGAACGACGCCAAAGACCCGAAGCTCATTGCGGACCTGGTGAAGAACGGCAACTACGGGATGCCGTATCTGCCGGAAGATGTTTATGCGGCACTGCGTGTCCTCTGTATGCTGAGAGATCAGCTCATGGAAGATCGTATCCGGAACGTCAACCGTCTGCATCGAGAATTGAAGATCGTCTTTCCGGAGTATATGAGCGCATTTGGAAAGATTGACGGCATCTTTACAATGAGAATCCTTGCAACTACATCGATCCCCAGTGAACTGGCCGAGCTCGGTGAGACTGGCATCCGGGAAATCTGGCGTGCAGAGAAACTGAAAGGCCGGGGGTACAGCAGAGCCAAAGAAATTGTCCGCCTGGCCAAAGAGAGTACCGGGCTGACCCACGGTGCGGAGGCAAGGAAGATTGCAGTAGCCAGCTTCGTCAGGAAGATCATGGCGTTGGACGCCGAGATCGAAAGCGTTGAAGCGCAGATAGCGCAGAAATGCCGGGAGATCCCTTGTGCGGACAATGTTCTGGAAATCAAGGGCCTCGGAGAAACCATCGTCTCCGGTATCCTGTCGGAAATGGGCGACATTGACCGTTTTGACACGGCGAAGGAGGTCCAGAAGCTCAGCGGTCTGAGTCTGGTCGCATGCAGCTCCGGCAAGCACAAGGGACAAACCAAAATCAGCCACAGAGGACGCAAGCGGCTGAGGTATTGGCTGTTTCAGGGTGCAATGTCGGTGGTATCGCACAACGAGTCGTTTCGCCAGATCCACGAATACTATATGACCCGGA
>CALEPU010000019.1 GCA_937913075.1 uncultured Clostridia bacterium | reverse complement strand
TGCATCAAGCGCTTCAACGAGACGGAGCCGCTATACGGCCACAGGCAGAGTCTCTAGGTTCGTATGGCCAGGGCAGGGGAGACGGTTCTGCTCTGCGCAATAGAGCTTAAAAAAGACTGAGCATTTGCATGGGGAGCGCATGGCACGTACCAAGCAACATGCTGTGATTGACGATAAACGCCGATCCGTGCTATAATAAGTTAAAAATGTATTCGGAGGTACTTCAAGTGAAAATAATTATCAGGATCGTAACGGCAGTATTGGTCGCCGCTTTTGCGCTGACCTCCTTCGGCTGTATACACTTCGGCAAGGAGCAGACGACTCCCGAGCCCACTCAGTCCGCACAGCTCACCCAGGCTGTTACCGAGGCTCCCACTGCTCAGCCGACAGAGGGACCCACCGAGGAGCCGCCCGAGGAGCCCTTGGATGCCAACGCGGCGTTTGAGGAGCTCGACCTCGAGCTTTTCCGTGAGCTTGTTACAAGCTCCGCCGATTCGTACAATCAGTACATAGTATCCAATCCCGCCAAATTCGGCATCGATCCCGAGGACGTTGAGCGTGGTTGGGGCGGCGATTATTATACCCCCAATTCCAACGCCGAATATATGGATGCCTGCCGCGAGGTGCTTGCGGAGCTGGAGAATATCGACCGCGAGGAGCTTACCGACAGGAACAAATACGCCTATGACGCCATAAAGCGACATTTCGAGAGCGCTCTTCTGTTTGAGGATTACGAGCTTTACGACGAGCCCCTTACCCCCATGAACGGCTTGCATACCTCCCTGCCGCTCTCGCTCGTATGCTTCAACTTCCGCAAAGCGGAGGATTTTGAGACCTACGTCTATCTGCTTGAGGATATGCCGCGAATAATAAATCAGCTCGCTCAGTTTGAGCAGGACAAGGCGGACAGCGGTCTGTTCATGACCGAAACGGCGCTCGATCAGGTGCTGGAATCCTTACGCGGCTTTGCCGAAAAGGGCGAGGATTGCTTCCTTATATCCTATTTTGATACCGTTGCGGAGCAGGCGGAGGAGCTTGGGCTTGAAAGCGAAAGCATAGCGGAGCTCCGCAGGCGCAACGACGAGGCAGTGCTGAACGGCATACTTCCCGCATATGCCGCGTTGGCCGCTACTCTCGAGGCCAACCGCGAAAAGTGCTCCGAATTTGTCGGCGCATCCAAGGTAAGCGAGGAGGCGAGAAATTATTTCGATCTCAGCGTACAGCAGGAGTCGGGCTGCTTTGACGATATAGACACCATAATAAATAAGGTTGCCGATATGGGCGACAATATCTTTGCGGAGATGTATTATGCCGTGCAGTCGGATCCCTCCGTTTTAGACCGCTACGGCGAGGAGATAACGTTCGGCTCCATAGAGGACGATATGGAATGGCTCGAGTATTTTACCGAGCTGCTCTATCCCGCTGCGCCTCAGCATAATGTCAAATACATCACCATACCCGATGATATAGCCGAGGATTTCAGCCCCGCCGCTTATCTCACCCCTGCATTCGATGATTATTACTTTAACACCATACTCATAAATCCGACCGCGGACGATGACAGCCGGCTCTTAACCCTCGCTCACGAGGGCGTTCCCGGGCATATGTATCAGTTCCTCTATTTCCGCAACATGAAGGGGCTTTCACTAAGCCAGCAGGTGCTCGAGCCCACCGGCTGCGCCGAGGGCTGGACGGTATTTACGGAGTATTTCGTCGCCGCCAACTGCGATGATATCGGCTGGCAGTACTGCACCATGATGAATGCCGAAAGCATTTACGGCAACGTCTTCCTGCCCGCTTACATCAGCCTGCAGGTCAATCATAACCGTTGGACCGTGAGCGACGTGGAGCGCTTCCTCAATACCTCCGGTATGGGCGAATACGCGGATATTTTCTATGAGTACGCCATTACAATGCCGACCTACGCTATGAGCTATGCCGTGGGCTTTGCATATATGTACGATCTCTATTATGATGAAAACCCGCAGGATATTTCCTCCTTAAAGGCCTATTTCGAGAAGCTGTTGAGCTTCGGTCCTACCTATCTCGATCTGCTCGCCGAGTACATGGCCGCATGACCGCTTCTATGAATACCTGTATTTATTATCAGGGAGAGCTTTCCTCAGGGGAGCTCTCCCAAATTCATGATCTTGCGCTGAACCGAGGCATAACGATAGCGGAGACGATGCACGACGATAAGCACAAGGTCGCCGCTTTCCGAAGGCTCCAGGATCTCGTCAAGCTCGGGCTTTGCCAAAGAGTGCTGCTTCCAAGCTATGAGCACCTTGGTTGGGATAAATGGCTGCGCATAGAGAACGAACTGTTCTTCAGGCGAAACGGCGTTAAGCTCGTATTCCTTAAAAAGCACGCAAGCGACCCGCTGTACCGCATCGCCAACGCGATAAAGCGCTATTACAGTCCG
>CALEPU010000018.1 GCA_937913075.1 uncultured Clostridia bacterium | reverse complement strand
TATCCTGCGGACTTCATGAGCGCACAGCTCGGGCTGCTTGGCAGTCACGATACTATAAGGATACTTTCAAGGCTTTCCGGCGCGCCGGGAAGGGACGACCTCACGAGGGAAAAACAGGCAAAATGGCGCCCCGAGGCGGCGGCGCTCGCCGAGGGCGGAAAAAGGCTCATGCAGGCTGCGCTTTTGCAGTTTGCCATGCCGTTCGCGCCCTGCATATATTACGGCGACGAAGCAGGCATGCAGGGTATGGCGGATCCCTTCTGCCGTGCGCCCTTCCCTTGGGGAGAAGAGGATGAGGAGCTATTGCGCTTCTGGCGCCTGCTCGCCTCGGCAAGAAAAAACAGCCCCGCCCTCATGCGCGGCACGACCTCCTTCGCTGCGCCCGACGGGGATACCTTCGTTATCTGCCGCGAATATAACGGCAAAAAGACCCTCGCCGCAGTCGCAAGAGCACCGCGCGAGATAACCCTCAAAAAAGAGGATTTCTTCGGCGAAAACGACGGCGCCGAGCTGAAGCTGACGATCGAAGACAAGCTGCTGACGGACGCCGAATGAAAGCATGGCAAAGGGAGGCTTTTCGGCGATATGTCCGCTTTGCAAATGCGATATATGCTCCGAGGCAGCTTGCGATATATGCCCTGCGGCAGACGGTAAACGCCTGCTCATAATCGCAATTATAAACGCAAACGAAATGCAAACATTTTATTAACGGGTATTGCCAACCTCGGCTCGGAGGGGTATAATTAAACTGTATTTTTATACACAAAGGGGTATGGCAATGAAACAGTATTTTGTAAAGCTGCACGGCTTGGGCAATGACATGATAGTCATTGACGACCGTGAAAACAACATCTCGCCTTTTGAACTCAACAAGGTCGCTCGAAAGCTCTGCAACCGCAGGACGGGCATAGGCGGGGACTGCCTGCTCGTCGCCAAGAACAGCGAGTGCGCCGATATCAGGATGCTGGTCTTCAACAGCGACGGCACCGAGGCGCAGATGTGCGGCAACGGCATACGCTGTTTCAGCCGCTTTGTGTATGAGGAGGGGCTGATACCCTATGACGGCTTTACCGTGGAGACGCTGTCCGGCGTTAAAAAGCCTCAGCTTCTGCTGCTGGACGGCAGGGTGATGGCAGTGCGCGTTGATATGGGAGTGCCCTCCTTCCTCGCGGGGGATATCCCGATGGAAGCTCCCAACGGCGAGGATTTTATAAGGCAGAGCATTTCCGCCGCCGACAGGGAGTTTATCGCCACCGCGGTCAACACGGGCATACCCCAGCTCGTTGTCTTTACCGAAAACGTGCGCGGGCTCGATATCGAAAAGTACGGGCTTGCGCTCGAGCACCACGATTTCTTCCCCGAAAAGACGAACGTCGCTTTTATCGAGGTGGAGGACAGGCGCAACGTTGTTTTGAGGAGCTGGGAGCGCGGCTGCGGAGCCACGCTTTGCTGCGGCACCGGTGCGGCTGCCGCAGCGGCTGCCTGCATCAAGTCAGGGCTTACCGAAAAGGTAGTCTCCGTAAGAGTGCCCCTTGGCGCACTGCGCATAGAGTGGGACGGCGAAAGCAATATATACATGAGCGGCCCCGCGGAAAGGATTTTCAGCGGAACTGTGGAATTATAAAGGCAAGGGCAAAGCACCGCAACAACGATAAGGAGTTTATAATATGCATTACACCTACAAAACGAGCGGCACCTGCTCGACCTATATCGACTTCGATATTGAGAACAACGAGCTGCATAACGTAGTATTTACAAACGGCTGCAACGGCAATTTGCAGGGCATCGGCAGGCTGGTAGAGGGCATGCCGGTGGAGTTTGCATTGGAGAGGCTTTCCGGCATTCGCTGCGGTTCAAGTCCCACGAGCTGTCCCGATCAGCTCTCAAAGGCTATTCGTCAGGCTGTCAATGGCTGAGCAGGTTCAGGGCAGCACCGGGGCAAATCCCCTCGGCACAATAAGGCGTGTTATATGGTATGCGCTTCGCGCGGTGCTTATCGCGAGCGTCATACTTGCGCTTTGCTTTGGCGTTTTTACCGAGGCGATGTATATCAGCAACATATACATAGTCGCGACCGAGGGCATGGCGCTTAGGGCCGAGGCGGTATTGAAGCAGGGCGCCGTTGCCGATCTGCGCCAGTATTTTACCGAGTCCTTTATAGAGGGCGACGCCATGCTTTACAGCGGCGAGTACGCCGGCTTTACGGTCGACAGCTATGATTATCGCTATGAGATAAAGGGCATGCGCGTCTATCCTTGGGCGACCACGGGGACCGTGACCTATATCGAGCGAATTCCCACCATCAACGCTACGGCGGATTTCGACGCCGAGCCCGGCGCTGTCGCGCCGCAGTGGATCGCGGCAAAGTACAGCATCAGCCTCGCCAAGGTGGACGGGCGCTGGCTCATTGCCGCTCTCACGGTATTGGAGGAAAATCCCGAGGAGGAGCCCCTGCCCACGCCGGATTACAGCCAGCTCGAAGAATGAGCTTCCCCATTGATTTTAATTCGAAAACGCCCGTGGCGCTCGCGCCGATGGCGGGCATTACAGACAGCGTGTTCCGCAGTATTTGCGTCGAGCACGGCTGCGATTTTACCTATACCGAAATGGTCAGCGCAAAGGGTCTGCTCTACGGCGGCAAAAAGACCAGAGCGCTTTTGAGCGTTGCAGAGAACGAGCGCCCCTGCGCCGTGCAGCTTTTCGGCAGCGAGCCCGATATCGTCGCAGATATGATAAAAATGATCGCCGACGAGTACGCGGAGGACGTCTGCCTCGTCGATATCAATATGGGCTGTCCCATGCCCAAGATAACCGGCAACGGCGAGGGCTCGGCGCTGATGCGCGACGTAAAAAGAGCCGCCGCCGTAATGGAGGCTGCGGCAAAGGCCTCGCGCCTGCCGGTTTCCTGCAAGTTCCGCAAGGGCTGGGATGAGCAGCACGCCAACGCGGTGGAGCTTGCAAGGGCTATGGAGGCGAGCGGCGCGGCAATGATAGCCGTGCACGGCAGAACGAGAGAGCAGCTCTACCACGGCAAGGCGGACAGAAGGATAATCGCCGAGGTGGTCGACGCCGTCAAAATACCCGTTTGGGGCAACGGCGATATCACGGACGCGGACTCCGCGCTCGATATGCTGCGCACAACGCACTGCGCAGGGCTGATGGTCGCAAGGGGCGCAGAGGGTCATCCCTTCATATTCGAAGAGATACGCGCGGCGCTCGAAGGCAGGGAGTATACGCCTCCCTCCGATAAAGAGCGTATGGATACCGCTATACTCCATGCCGAAAGGTTTTTAAACTCGCGTCCGCCGCGGCTTTTCCCCGAGCTGCGCAAGCACATGAGCTGGTACTCCAAGGGCATGCGCGGCGCGTTGGACCTTAGAAGGGCGGTCAATACCGCAAGATCCGGCGAGGAGCTTCTCGGGCTGCTTTATGATTTCCGAGATGGCCTTGAAAAGGTATGACAAAAGAACCGCACCTCTCACACAGGGGGTGCTTCAAGACGTATCTGTCCCGTATCCGCTTCCACGCTCTGCCGTACTTTTTGTTTATATCCGGCGTGCGTTCGTATCTGTTATAGCTGTCGCGCGTTCGTATCTGTTATAGCTGTCGCGCTGCTGTTTTTCATGGACGGCGCAATACTGTGAGCCGTCCTCGGCAAAGTGGGGACAGCCGCTTACTCCGCACGGGCTTTTCGGTTTTCTCGGCATATGAGTCTCACTTTCATGGCATATGAAAAGCCCCGCGCTGTTCGCACGAGGCTTCTTTCGGATCTTCTCCGCTGATTGTATTATAGCAAATCTGCCATGTGGACATCTACGGACATTTTAGGGCATTTCGGGCGACATACCGAAAATTGGCAGAAATACCTCTCTCATTTTACCGCTACTGCCATAACCGCTGACGTATCTCGCTTAGAAGGAACAGATAACCCGAAGCGGATGTTCGCAGAGGATGAAGCTTTCCCCGTTTAACTAAATCGCTTATGTTCTGCCTTGAACAGTCGAGCAATTTTGCCGCCTCGTCCGTATCGACTATGCATGAGCAGGCGAAACTCTTAAACTCGCTTAACGAGAGCGGTATGCCGATCCCGTTATCGTACAAGGTTCTTGAATCAATGTTGAGGTTTTCGCCCCACGTTATTCCGCACCCGTCGGTCTGCACCCGTGCAGCGGAGAACAACGCCGGATCGTTCATAACGGGCAGGAAGCGTTTATCCCTGCTTAGTGGTTTAACATCGCATCTTTTCAGGGAGCCATCGCGGAAGAAAACGAGCATTTCGCCGTCCTCAATGGGGACGATCTCTTCCACACGGTAATGCAGCCGCTGTTTTATCTCAGCAGGAAGCTCCTCTTCATCGAAAGGTTCGATATAACAGTCGTCCTGAGCGCACCGGCCTTTCGCGAGGACGAGCAGCTTGTACTCGTCATATTCGCTTAAACGGTTATCCCTCAATATGCTGCCTATGTTCTGCCTGTCCGGCGGTATGATGCGCTGGCGCACCCATTCAAGGCTCCAGTACGGATCGACGGACAGCTTCCCGCGTTTGACAAAAGAGGAGAGCAAAAGCGGAGTTTCCCATTCATCGGCGTTATCCGGCAGCTCGATATAGAACTGCTTCGCCTTCTCGTAATAGAGAAGATATCCGAGAGCTTTATCACCCGTCGAGTCGCTTTTGATCGCAAAAAGCTTCATATGCGCACCACCTTTTCCATATCATTTCCCAGATCTTATCAAGCCACGGTGCGGGAAGGGCTTCGTCGAGGCCTGCGAAGATATCGTTCCGGTCGCTCTCCCTGAGGGGATCGACCGCAGGAAGAGAATCCCTTGGAATGAGCTTGAGGTTCTCCCACGTCGATCTCGATCCCACAAAGCACTGTACGGGGCGGTCTTCCATAACGTCAAAAGCCGCTAGAGCATCCTTGTCCTCGCATCTGCACACAAGCGAAAGCCCGTGGTCGAACAGAGGAGCGGGACGGAAAGTCTTTAAACGGCTGTTTCTCAGTATCTCGATATTGGCCCCGTGACGGTCGCGGTTGAGAATGAGAAAATCCACCAACAGCATTTCCCAAACGTAGCTGCTCCATCCGCGCCTTACGCAGAAATCAAGCGGACTTTCATCCTGCTCTTTCTCCGAGCTGTATAACTGATCGAGCGCGATCTTGCTTTCGCCTCGGCGCTTGAAATCCTTCGAAGCGCAGAGCCACGTTTCGATTTTGCGGCCTTCCGCCAGAATGTCGGCGTGTATAAGCTGATAATGAAGGTGGTCTATCCCCAGCTTCGTCAGAAGCCTGTCCACGATTATCTCGTTTACGGATTCGTGCCCGACGACGCCCCTTATCGCGTCGTAATTCGAGAGCTTATAATAGATCTTCGTATTCTTAAGCTCGGAGAACGCTTTCAGGAACGAGCCCGCCGTCCCGGAGGAATTGCGCGCTCTCGTCCACTGAAGATACGTAAGATCCTGTTTTTCGGTTATGACTTTGGTTTCCATATCATTTCCTCGCTTTCATACGGCGATTATACACGCTTTCTTGTCAATTGTCAAGTCAGATGTTTGAATAATCGCGTCGAAATACTGAGTAAAGAAATTTTTTGTAAAACCACACTGCGTTTTTACTGACGTTACACGATATGACGATATAATGGAGGCGTAAGCCCCGAACACGATGGGAGGTCAATATGAAAACACGTCTGCTCGCCGCGCTTACAGCGCTTTTGACGCTGCCCATGCTGCTTTTCACTCCTCCCATGGCACGTAAATACAGTATGCGGGCATCATATCTCCCAGATAGAGCCATACATTCCCGCCCATGACGAAATCGCCGTCGAAATACATATCCGGTATGAACATCAATGCGCTCGAGCGTTTCCCGCCCTT
>CALEPU010000017.1 GCA_937913075.1 uncultured Clostridia bacterium | reverse complement strand
GGGCAAAAGACAAGAGCAAAATATATTGAAAGACGGTAAAAGTTAGTGTAAAATAAATCTGGGAAAAAGAACGAACACGGGCTGCCGGGAGGCAATGCCTCCGCCCCCGCGGGGGCGGAGCGGCGAAAAAAAGAAAGACGGGGTCGCACCTTTCGTGATAGAATAAGTTTGCATACAATCTGTTACGAAAGGAAGGCGCGCCCCGTGAAAGACATTATAGCACAGACTGCAGGTAAATTGGTAGAGGAAATTTTCAAGACCATCGAAAATGTCGGGTTATCCGACATCGGAAGAACGGCTGAAGAGCTGGTTTCGGTCGTGAAGACCGGCACGCTTGATATTTTATCCGCCGCGATCGGCGAGATCGACGCTGCAGTTATCTCTGCAAAGAAGGAAAGAAAGCTTGATGGGCTTACGGTCAAGGAGAGGAACGTTCCGAGGGTCTTTACTACCTCGTTGGGAGAACTTCGCTACAAGCGAACGTACTACTCGTTTAAGGACGGAAGGAACGTTTATCTTGTCGATCACCTTATCGGGATAGAGCCGAATGAAAGATTGTCGAAGCAGCTCTGTGCGGAGCTCGTGCATTATGCCGCTTCCATGTCCATGCAGAAGGCTGCAAACGTTACCGGAGGTCTTGTGAGCCGCCAGACGGTGGACAATAAGCTCTTAGCCATGAAAGAGCCTGTGGCGGAGATAGAGAGAGTCAAGAACACTCCATCCGAGCTCCATATATTCGCTGACGAGGATCACGTTCATCTGCGCCCGAGGAAAAGCGCTTTTGTGCCTCTTGTTACCGTTACCGAGGGTATGGATACCTCAGATCCAAAGAGGCACAGAACGATAAACCCTGTGCATTTTCAGGGATTTGGGATGGGTAATGAAGCTTTCATCGAAAACGTCACCGCCGCCATATACGAGCGATACGATATGGATAAGGTGAAAAGAGTCTGTATCCACGCTGACGGCGGGAATTGGATAACGAAGTTAGGAGATCTCATGCCCAACGCCGTATTCGTGATGGATGGCTTTCACTTAGAGAAATACTTTAAAAAGCTCTTAAAACTTAATGGAGCCGCTCCTTATTCGGGTGTAATACGAAAGGCCGTTAGAGAGAATGACTTTGATTCGTTTATCCGCTTCTGCGCTTCGATAGATGAAAAGCAGGATGAAAAAGGGAAGAAGACCCTTTCTGCGCTCGTCAACTACTTTCAAAACAATTGGGACTCCATCGTCGAGCGTCGTAACGGCAGCCATCCGGGAAGCTGTACTGAACCGCTCATCAGCCACGTTCTTTCCGAAAGGCTTTCAAGAAATCCCCTCGCATGGAGCAGAGAGGGCCTCGGCAAAATGGCGATGCTGCGCATATTCACCGAGAACGGCGGTAAAGTCACCGCCGAACATATCCGCGTTTCAAGAAGCAGGAAGGAACGTGCAAAGGATCACAACGCCCTTAAAAACGGGCTTGAGATATACAGCAAATACGCCGAAAAGCAGATCAATGAGGCCTTCGGCGGACGTCACGATTGGAGCGTCTTCGAGAATGAGCATACTCCCGCAGGTCTGACCTGCGGCAAGCTCACCGGAACTATGGTTCTGCTCAAAGCCTGTGCCGAGCTTAAGCCCCTCGATTACTGCGCTTGATTTCTCCCAGAAGTTATTGACACGATCGGGTAGCCCGCAAGGGTTGCCCGGTTTGCTGCTTTCATGTATAATTAATTTACCAGAAAAACCATCCAGAAAGCAGGTAAATTGTACAATGAAAGCACGTGGAAATCAAGTAGTTTTACCCCTTAATGTTGCAAAAATGATCGATGGGAGCGATCCTGTGTTCAAAATGGCCGAATTGCTCGGCGAATTGGACTATCGGGAGCTTCGGAGAACATACAGAAGGCGTTGGCGAAGCGTCGATCCGGAGATAATGTTTTCGATCGTTGTTTACGCTAATATGAAGGGTATCTATTCGAGCAGGGGCATAGAAGAAGCATGCAGGACGGATATTCGCTTCATGTGGCTCTTGCAGTACAGGAAGGCGCCGGATCACACAACCATATCGAGATTTCTTGAGAACAACATGTCGGGCTGCGCGGAGGATCTGTTCTATCAATTAATTGAAAAGCTTGCGGAAATGGGCGAGATAGACTTTGAAGCGCTTTTCGTTGACGGAACGAAGATAGAGGCAAATGCCAACAGGTACACCTTCGTTTGGGCAAAGGCTGTTGAGAAGCGGCTTAAAAAGCTCAATGAGAGGATAGAAAAGGAACTTCCGCCGATCAGGGAGAAATACGGTCTTGCAGAATGGCTCGGCCTTGAAAGCACTGTCAAGGAGCTCAAGGCCCTCGCCCATATTCAAGGGATAAGCTTTGTTCACGGTAAGGGCAAGCACAAGACACAGCTGCAAAGGGACCGTGAAAGGCTTGAAGAGCTTTTGAAAAAAGGCAATGAATATGTAGAAAATCTCCGTATTTGCGGCAATAGGAAGAGCTATTCCAAGACCGATCCCGACGCGACCTTCATGCGGATGAAGGAGGATCATATGAGGAACGGGCAGCTCAAACCGGGGTACAATCTACAGATAGGCGTGAGCGGAGAATACATAGTTGGTCTGGCGTTGTTCCCGAACCCCACGGATACGACAACGATGATACCGTTCCTTGAAAGAATGAAGGCATATCTCAACAGAAGCTTCCGTGATATAGTTGCGGATATGGGCTACGCGAGCGAGGAGAACTATACCTATCTTGAAGCCAATAACCAAAATGCTTACATCAAGCCGGCAGACCACGA
>CALEPU010000016.1 GCA_937913075.1 uncultured Clostridia bacterium | reverse complement strand
CGGCTTTGGTTCGCGTCAGGCAAAGCTGTCAAGGCTTTACAGGTTCGAGGGGCTTAAAAGGGTCGAGGCGGAAGAGGTCGCAGCGGGCGATATAGTTGCTGTCGCGGGCGTGCCCGAGCTTTCCATCGGCGAGACTATATGCGATCCCGCGGTTTATGATCCGCTGCCCTTCGTGCATATCGACGAGCCTACGCTCAGCATGTACTTCATGGTCAACTCCTCGCCCTTTGCCGGCAAGGAGGGGAAGTACGTCACCTCCCGCAATCTTCGTGAAAGGCTCTATAAAGAGGTGCAGACGAACGTCGCCCTGAGGGTCGAGGATACCGACTCGACAGAGGCGTTCAAGGTCTCGGGAAGAGGCGAGCTGCATCTCTCCATACTGATCGAGACTATGCGCCGTCAGGATTATGAGTTTGCCGTATCCCGTCCCAAGGTCATTATGAAGCACGACCAGTACGGCAGGCTCATGGAGCCGATGGAGGAGCTGACGATAGACGTCCCCGCCGAGTATATGGGCGCCGTTATGGAGGGTCTTGGCAGAAGGAAAGCGGTGCTTTCCAACATGATAAACGACAACGGCGGCGGCGTCCGCCTCATATTCGATATCCCCGCAAGGGGTCTCATGGGCTACCGCAGCGAGCTTTTGACCGATACCAGGGGCAACGGAGTCATGAGCCACATCTTCAAGGGCTATGCCCCCTACAACGGCGATATCGAGGAGAGGCTCACCGGCTCACTGATCGCTTCCGAGACGGGCGAGAGCAATGCCTACGGCTTGTTCAACACGCAGGACAGGGGCCGCATGTTTATCGGCGCCGGCGTGCCCGTTTATGAGGGTCAGATAGTGGGCGAGTGTGCGAGGAACGAGGATATCACCATCAACGTCTGCAAGCGCAAGCACATGACAAACACCCGTGCATCAGGCAGCGACGAAGCTCTGCGCCTTACCCCGCCCGTAATATTCAGCCTCGAACAGTGCCTCGAATTCATCAGGGACGACGAGCTTGTCGAGGACACCCCCAAGAATATCCGTATGCGCAAGCGCTACCTCACCAAGGAGCAGAGGATAAAGGACTTCAACAGAAGGCAGTCCGAGAAGGCGGAAAACTGACGATTATAAGTCAAACCAAAACGGCGGAGCACACGTTCCGCCGTTTTATGATTTCACATTCTATTTTCCGCTCTTTTTATCTGAACAGCCGCGGCATTTTCCGCAGTCACCGCAGCAGCCCTCGCCCCGCAGCTCGCCTACAACAGCGGATTGACCTATTTTGATATCCTTCAAAGTTGCCATATGGCTTCCTCCAAACGAAATTCAACGCCCGAAAACGGGTCCATGCTTATTCGGTTAGTATAATAAAACTACGTCTCTATGTCAAGTATAGCAACTTGTCGTCAGGTTTGGGGAACGCCTGACAAAAAATCAGTGCGCCGCATAGCTTAAAGTATGGAAAGCAAGGGAGCATACAGACGCAAAAGAAAAAAAGCCCGTTCGGGGCATCGTCGCACAGTTATCTTAACGGCCGTGCTGATTTTGGTGTTCTCCTTCGTGGGGATCTCGGCCTGCGTCCGCGAGCCCATACTTACCT
>CALEPU010000015.1 GCA_937913075.1 uncultured Clostridia bacterium | reverse complement strand
GAGGACGACTGCTGCACGGAAGCTGCTTTTGCTCATTAATGCAACAGCCCCTTTTAGCATGGTTTATTTGAAAACACAGAGTTTAAGTATCACTTTTCGATAAGCGGATTGAACCCCAGACCGTACGCCTCGTCTACGGTAGAGAGCATTACCATTGCGTCGGGATCGACTTTTTTTACTATCTCACGCGTAGGAAATACCTCTGTCTTGGAGCAAACGCACATGATTATGTTGCGCTCCTTGCCGGTGTAAGCCCCGACGGACTTTAAGAAGGTCACTCCCCTCTCGGTCACTTCATAGATGCCGTTTTTGATCTCATCGGTTTTATCGCTTATGATAAGCAGCATTTTTTGCGAACCGGAGCCGTACATCAGCTTGTCGATAACCAGTGACGAAAGTATGGTCATAAGGAAGCCGTAAAGCACTGCGTTGATATTGCCGAAAACAATACCGCCTATGAGGATTATAACGCCGTCGATTATTATGGTTATCGAGCCTACGGACATATGGGGGCGCTTTTTTCTGATGCTCATTATGATGAAATCACTGCCGCCGGTGGAAGAACCGCGCATGTATATGAGCGCAAGACCCGCGCCGGTGAGTATGCCCGCGAATATCGCCGCGATAAGCCTGTCCGACTCGGCGATAAGCTCGCCGCCGTATTTGGGGAACAGCGGTGCTATAAAGTCGCCGAAGATCCACATGAAGAGCATTGTCTTTACCGACTTTAAAAAGAACTTCCTGCCAAGCAGCTTATAGCAGATTATGGCGATCGGAATATTGATTATGTTCTGGCAAAGAAACAAAGGCGCCCATGGCAGGTAATGGTTTATGATAATGGCAAGGCCGCCCACGCCGCCGGGGGCGAAATTTGCGTTTGATGCAAAGGTATAATAGCCGATGGCATACAGCACGCTGCCGATTATATCATAGATCGTATCCACCGCCGTAATGCGAAGGTTTTCCTTGGTGAACCAATTCTTGACGCCTTTCATAAAACTGCCTTTCTTTCTTAAAAAGGGAACGGCCGCAGGGCGTTAACTCTGCGGCCGCGATTGCTTATGCAGAAAAGATGATATTACTTATTCCTGAGCTTGGCCTGTGCAGCAGCAAGGCGAGCGATGGGGATACGGAAGGGGGAGCAGGAGACGTAGTTGAGGCCGATCTTATGGCAGAACTCGATAGAGGAAGGATCGCCGCCGTGCTCGCCGCAGATGCCCAGCTTGATGTTGGGGCGGGTCTGCCTGCCGAGGTCGGCAGCCATCTTCATGAGCTTGCCGACGCCGATCTGATCGACCCTTGCGAAGGGATCGGACTCGAATATCTTCTTATCGTAATAATCCTTCAGGAACTTGCCTGCATCGTCACGGCTGAAGCCGAAGGTCATCTGAGTAAGATCGTTGGTGCCGAAGGAGAAGAACTCGGCTTCCTTGGCGATATCGTCGGCAGTGAGAGCGGCACGCGGGATCTCTATCATGGTACCGACCATGTAGGGGATCTCCATGCCCTTCTCCTCCATGACCTTCTTGGCGGTGGCAACGACGAAGCTCTTAACGTATGCAAGCTCCTTGACCTCGCCTACGAGAGGGATCATGATCTCGGGAACGATATTGTAGCCATCCTCCTGACGAACCTCGATAGCGGCCTCGATGACGGCACGGGTCTGCATCTCGGCGATCTCGGGATAGGTGACGGAGAGGCGGCAGCCGCGGTGACCCATCATGGGGTTGGACTCATGCAGAGCGGCGACGGTCTCTTTAAGCTGTTCGAAGGTGATGCCCATGGTCTCTGCCAGAGCCGCGATATCCTCATCCTTGGTGGGAAGGAACTCGTGGAGAGGCGGATCGAGGAAGCGGATGGTGACGGGATGCTCCTTCATGACCTTGTAGATGCCCTTGAAGTCCTCACGCTGCATGGGGAGGATCTTGGCGAGCGCCCTCTCCCTCTCCTCAACGGTCTTGGAGACGATCATCTCACGGACGGCGGGGATACGGTCTTCGTCGAAGAACATATGCTCGGTGCGGCAGAGACCGATGCCCTCGGCGCCGAACTTGATAGCGGTAGCGGCCTGAGCGGGAGAATCGGCATTAGTGCGGATCTTAAGGGTACGGATGGCGTCCGCCCACTCCATAATGGTGGCGAAATTGCCGGAGAGCTCTGCGGGCTGGGTCTTGATGGCCTCGGCATAAACCTTACCGGTGGTGCCGTCGAGGCTGATCCAATCGCCCTCCTTCATAACAGCGCCGCTGTTGAAGGTGATGGTCTTGGACTCTTCGTCGATGTAAGCTTCCTTACAGCCGGATACGCAGCAGGTGCCAAGCTGACGGGCGACGACTGCGGCGTGGCTGGTCATACCGCCGAAGGAGGTGAAGATGCCCTCGGAAGCGCTCATGCCCTCGATATCCTCGGGGCTGGTCTCCTTACGGGCAAGGACGACCTTCTCGCCTGTCTCGTGATGCGCCTTCGCGGCGTCCGCGGAGAAGTAAACCTTACCGCAGGCGGCTCCGGGAGAAGCGGCAAGACCGGTCGCAACGGGCTTTGCTGCTTTAAGCTCGGCAGCCGCAAACTGGGGATGAAGCAGCGCGTCAAGCTGTTTGGGGTCGATCATGTTGACGGCCTCTTCCTTGGTGATCATGCCCTCGTTCACGAGATCGACGGCGACCTGCAAAGCGGCGGCGGCGGTGCGCTTGCCGTTACGGGTCTGGAGCATGAAGAGCTTGCCGCGCTCGATGGTGAACTCCATATCCTGCATATCGCGGTAGTGATCCTCGAGGGTCTGCGCTACCTGAACGAACTGATTATAAACGGACTCGTTGATGGTTTTGAGGGAATCAATGGTCTCGGGAGTACGGATGCCGGCGACGACGTCCTCGCCCTGCGCGTTCATGAGGAACTCACCGAAGAGCTTCTTTTCGCCGGTGGCGGGGTTACGGGTGAACGCAACGCCGGTACCGGAGTCATCGCCCATATTGCCGAATACCATGCTCTGCACGTTGACGGCGGTGCCCCAGCTTGCGGGAATGTCGTTCATGCGGCGGTAAACTATGGCGCGGGGATTATCCCAACTGCGGAAGACCGCCTTTACGGCCTCGAGAAGCTGAACCATGGGCTCCTGCGGGAAATCAACGCCCATCTCGGCCTTGTAGAGAGCCTTATACTCGTTGATGAGCTCCTTGAGGTTCTCCGCGGTGAGATCCTTATCGAGCTCGACGTTGTTGGCCTTCTTTTTATTTTCAAGCAGCCTGCTGAACTTCTCTTTGTCTATCTCCATAACGACGTCGGAGAACATCTGGATGAAGCGGCGATAGCTGTCGTAAGCGAAGCGGGGGTTATCGGTAAGGCGGGCGAGCGCCTCAACAGTCTCATCGTTAAGACCGAGGTTGAGGATGGTATCCATCATGCCGGGCATACTTGCGCGGGCGCCGGACCTGACGGAAACGAGGAAGGGGTTCTCGGCAGAGCCGAACTTCTTGCCTGCCTTCTCCTCGGTGATGGCGAGAGCGGCCTTGATCTGCTCAACGATCTCATCGTTGATGACCTTGCCGTCCTCATAGTAGCGGGTGCACGCCTCGGTGCTGACGGTAAAGCCGTAAGGCACAGGCAGACCGAGAGAGGTCATCTCCGCAAGGTTTGCGCCCTTGCCGCCGAGAAGATCGCGCATGCCGGCGTTACCCTCGTTGAACAGGTAAACGTACTTGTGGGACATTGATTTTTTCCTCCAATATCATTCATTTAAGTAACAAAGTTAAACGCCCATATAAGAGCAACGATTGATTATAATACACAAAGCGCCTATATGCAAGTATTTTTATTAAAAAAAGCGCGATTCTCGTCCAAAATATATTATGCTGCCGGCAGGAATTTATAAAAAAACGCAGAATACACACAGCACTCGGATTTAAGGAGTTACTGTCGAATTGGCTTTCCCCGATGCATGGATGAATGAGCTGCTGCGAAGAAACGATATCGCTTCCGTGATATCGGATTATGTTCAGCTTACTCCGAGGGGCGGCAGGCTCTGGGGGCACTGTCCGTTCCACACCGACAAGACTCCCTCCTTCTCCGTATCGCCGGACAAGCAGCTCTTCCATTGTTTTTCATGCAAGGCGGGCGGCAGCGTGATACAGTTCATTATGCAGGCGGAGAATTTGACCTACCGCGAGGCGGTTCAGAACCTCGCTCAAAGGGCGGGCATGGATCTGCCTGAGGAGACCGACGACCGACGTCTTCTGGAACAGAAGCATCTGCGTGAGCGGATCTGCAACGCCAACAGGGAGGCCGCGCTCTATTATCACGAGCTTCTTTTATCCCCCGCGGGAGAGCATGCTCGCGAGTACCTTGCGCGGCGCGGAGTCAATGCGGCGACTGCCGTGCGTTTCGGTCTCGGATATTCGTCCGATAACCGGGACGGGCTTTTCGGTCATTTGTCCGAAAAGGGCTTTTCAAGGGAGGACCTGATAGCCGCTGGGCTTGTTGTGCCGGGACGCAAAAACCCTGACGATACCTTTGATTTTTTCCGTGGGCGCCTTATGTTCCCCGTCATCTCCGCAACCGGCAGGGTGCTTGGCTTCGGCGGCAGGACGATGGGCAGTGACGAGCCCAAGTACATAAACACGGGCGACACACCGGTTTACAACAAGCGCGAAAACATATACGCCATCAACATGATAAAGGGCAAAAAGCTCGATGACGTCATCATGGTCGAGGGCTATATGGACGTTATCAGTCTGCATCAGCGCGGAATAGGCAACGCGGTGGCGTCGCTCGGAACGGCGCTGACTTCTCAGCAGGCAAGGCTGTTAAAGCGATATGCTTCAAGGGTCTACTACGCCTACGACGGCGACGAAGCCGGTCAGAAGGCTATGCTGCGCGGCATCGACATACTGCGCGCGGCGGAGATTGAGCCGAGGGTGATAGTGATACCCGGCGGCAAGGATCCCGACGAGTACGTTAAGGAGTTCGGTCCGGACAGCTTTTTGCTTTTGAAGGACGCCTCAATAACCGGCACGAGGTTCAAGCTCGAGCGCATTGCGAAGCTCCACGGCACGGACACCGCCGACGGACGCGAGAGCTTTGCGCGCGAGGCCTGCGCGCTGCTTTCCTCGCTCGAGCCTGTCGAGAGGGACAGGTACATTCCCTTCGTTGCGGAGAGGAGCGGGCTTTCGCGGGATACCGTGCGGGAGCAATGCGGCGTTTCGGAGCCGCAGGAGAGCGCGAATAATCGCAGGATTTATCGCCAAAATAAAGCGGTGCAGCGGCAGAACGACAGCGAGCGTGCCAGATGTGAAAGGGTGCTTTTGGCTTGCATGATGAGCTCCGCAGAGGCGGCGCTCGAGATCGAGAAGCGCTCTGACTTCTCGTACATGCTGTTCTCGGACGCGGGGCTGCGTCTGTTCTGCATAAGGCTTGTGGCAGCTTACAAGCAGCACGGAAAGGCCGACATACCGCTTTTGATAGCATCTACGGAAGAGGAGTATGCCGACGGCATCTCCACAGCCTACTCCGCAGTGGGCAGCTACGAGCCGCCATTCGACTGCGGGCTCGATGCAATAGAGCGTATACGGGCTTTGGATAAGGAAGGCGCTCTGCGCGAAGCTTCGGGCGTCGAGGCTTCACAAGCCGAGGACGACGCGGGCAGGATAGACCGTCTGCAAAGGTATCTCAACGAGAAGCGGGGCTGAAATGCTATGCCTCTCCCCTGCTCCTTAATAATACGCAAAACAACCAAGGAGGTTCAAAATAGATGGAAGAGGAAAAGAAAAATCATCTTCAGCGGGTGGACGAGCTAATTGAAAAGAACAAGGATAAGGGCGTTATGACCTATAAGGAGGTCATGGACACCTTTGAGGACGTCAACCTTGCTCCGGAGCAGATCGAAACCATCTACGACAACATTGAGGCGGCAAATATCGACGTAGTCGAGAATATCGACCTCACCGATGCATTAGACCTTGACGTAAACGAGAATGGCGAGAGGATAACCGTTGACACCTCTTCCGAAGCGATCGCGATCGACGACCCTGTTCGCATGTACCTTAAAGAGATCGGCCGTGTGCCCCTGCTCTCCGCCGACGAGGAGAAGGCGATAGCCACGAGAATGGCGGCAGGCAAGCCCGCGGAGCTTGCGATAATAAACTTTGTCAAAGCGCAGACGGGCGAGGAATACGAGGACTTCAAGGCGGCTATAATGCATCTTGCCGAGGTGAAGCTGGGAAAGACCTTCCGCGATTATTCCTATGCTGTTGACGCGCTCGCGGAGACGGACGCCGCCATAGACCCCGGCACTCTTGCGCTCGCAGAGGACGGTCAGTATGCGAAAAGCCAGCTCTCCGAAGCAAACCTACGTCTGGTCGTCAGCGTTGCGAAACGCTACGTCGGTCGCGGGATGCTGTTCCTCGACCTTATCCAGGAGGGCAACCTCGGGCTTATCAAGGCAGTCGAAAAATTCGATTATACCAAGGGCTACAAGTTCTCCACCTATGCGACCTGGTGGATCAGACAGGCGATAACGAGGGCGATCGCGGATCAGGCGAGGACGATCCGCATACCCGTGCACATGGTCGAAACTATAAACAAGCTCGTTCGCGTGAACCGCCAGCTCCTGCAGGATCTCGGCCGCGAGCCCCGTCCCGAGGAAATCGCCGCAGAAATGGGCATGACGGAGGAAAAGGTGCGCGAGATAATAAAGATCGCGCAGGAGCCCGTATCGCTTGAAACTCCTATCGGCGAGGAGGAGGACAGCCACCTCGGAGACTTTATCCCCGACGACGACGCTCCCGCTCCCGAATACATGGCTTCCTCCGCTATGCTTCAGGCTCACCTTGAAGAGGTGCTGAAGACGCTTACGCCCCGCGAGGAAAAGGTGCTCAGGTTAAGGTTCGGTCTCGAGGACGGCAGGACCCGCACGCTTGAAGACGTAGGCAAGGAGTTCAACGTAACGCGTGAGCGCATCCGCCAGATAGAGGCAAAGGCGCTGCGCAAGCTGCGTCACCCCAGCCGCAGCAAGCGACTGCGTGATTTTCTCGATTGATGAATTCTATGCGGACGGCAGGCTGTCGTCCGCATTTTTGATTCGTCCAAATCAATTATTTGTTGCTTTACGCTAAATTGTTGTTGACAAGATGATTTAGAGGTGTTATAATGCGTTAAACCGATACCAAGGAGGTCAATCATGGAAATGAATTATGCTGCTCCGACCGCAGCAGATGCTTCTCTGCCGACGGTTGAAGAAACGCCTCAAAAGGGTCTGGGCAAGGCAGGGCTGGTGTTTGCGCTCTTCGCGCTTATCGCGGCATACCTTTATACCTGCATTTTCCCTGCCGGCTCTTCGCCTCTGGGCTTCTTCGTGCTCGCGGTTTCGCTTTACGCGGCAACTTTCGTATTTGCGCTTATCAAGGGTGCAAGACCGACAGTACACACTCTGCTCGCGGTAATATTCGGCATAGTCATGGCGCTTTACTATCTGCTCAACGGTGAGAGCGATCTTTACTACACTGTCGACCTTTTCCCCGCCTTCCTGCTGAGCTTGCCATGCTACGCATATTTTGTCGTGAGCCTTTTCGGCAACCACAGCAGAAGCTTCGGCGGAAGGTTCATTCTTGATATCGCAAAGGGCGTCGCATACGCCTTCATGTCGTTTATACGCTTCTTTGTGGATATCTTCACGTTCGGAGGAGAAAAAAAGGGCGGCAAGAAAATAGGTCTTTTGCTTCTGGGCATAGCCGTTGCGCTCATATTCGTTTTGATAGTGGGCAGTCTTTTATCCTACGACGCCAACTTCAAAAAGATGCTGCCGGAGATAAATATCGACACCATAGGCGAGACGATATTGAAGCTGACCTTCGCCATCCCCATTGCGGCATTGATTTACAGTCTTTTCTCTTCATCCTATGAAAAAAAGCTGCCCCTGCTCTCGACTGAGGCGACGGCTGAAAAGGTTGAGAACGGGATGAAGTTCCTGCCTGCCGTCATAGCGGTGATCCCCGCCGCCGCGCTGCTGGTGCTGTATCTGATGTTCTTTATTTCGCAGTGGGCATACTATATGAGCGCATTTACTCACAAACTGCCGGAGGGCTACTCCTTCGCGGAGTATGCGCGCGAGGGCTTCTTCCAGCTCTGCGCCGTCGCCTGCATAAACGGCATACTTGTTGCGGTGCTGCGGTGCCTGACAAAACGCAGGACGAAGGCGGAGTGCGTCGCCTGCGACGTTTTGACTATACTGCTTGCGATATCGACTTTGGTGCTTATAGCGACAGCTCTCTCCAAGATGCTGCTCTATATCGACGCTTACGACCTTACCCGTGACAGGCTCGTTGTAACGCTCATACTTGTATTCCTTGCAATAGCGTTTATTGCCGTTATACTTGCGGCGCTCATAAAAAAGATGAAGGCGACGCCGGTAATAATCGTGACCGCCGCCGTGTTCGTTCTGGTCTATGCGCTTTGCCGTCCCGGCAGGCTCATTGCCAAATACAACGTGGACGCCTACTTGAACGGCAAGCATGAGAATATAGACGTAATGTACCTTCAAAACGAAATAGGTTATGCCGCAGTACCCGAGCTTTTGAGGCTTTATGAAGGGACCGATGACTCTGAGCTGCGCGAGAAGACCGACGACAGCCTTGACTTCATTGCAACCAAATTGAGGGTATATCGCGGCATGGAAGAATACAACAAATGGTACCGCATGAGCATTCCCCGTTCGCAGGCAGACAAGCTGCTTTCGGATAGGATAGAAAAGCAGTTAAACGGATGATACTCTGAATAAGCTAGGGGATGTTGCATTAATCACTCGATAGATAAGCCCTCAAATTAATAAACTTAATAAACGCGGCACAATATGATTTGCAGCCGCGTTTGTTTCTTTTTATGTTCTTTGTTTTAAGAATTGCAGGGATTTTACGGCAGCTTTGCTGTCGACCCCATG
>CALEPU010000014.1 GCA_937913075.1 uncultured Clostridia bacterium | reverse complement strand
CTTGTCACACGGAACATCTCGCCTGCGCCCTCGCAATCGCTGCCGGTGAATATCGGAGTATGAACGTAGAGGAAGCCTCGCTCATCGAAGAACTTGTGTATAGCCATTGCAACAACATGACGCACGCGGAAAACAGCCTGGAAGGTGTTTGCCTTGGGACGCAGATGCTGTATGGTACGCAGATACTCGAGAGTATGACGCTTTTTCTGGAGGGGATAGTCGTTGGGACAAGCGCCGTCAAGCTCTATGCTGTCGGCGTGGATCTCAAAAGGCTGCTTTGCTTCGGGCGTGAGTATGAGCTTGCCGCGAACGGTGATAGCTGCGCCGGTATTAAACTCCCTCACAAGCTCCTGAGGGATGGCGCCGTTATCGTAAACGACCTGAACACTGCGGAAAGCAGAGCCGTCGGAAAGCTCAATGAAGCCGACGGATTTGCTCTCACGTGCGGTCTTTATCCAGCCGGATACTTCGATTTTGCCCGCGAATTTTGCGGGATCCTTATGAAGCTCGTAAAGCCTAACCATATAACGCCTCACTAAATTAAAATAATTGTCTTGTATTTTAACACGGAACAGAGTAAATTTCAACACCGATAATAAAATTATACAATTTTTATCCGTCTATCCCGACATAGCGAAACGACGGAAAAAATCACCGTCGTTAACGAAAGCTTTATTCAGACAGGTCTTGCGTTTATTACGGCATCCCAGCAGCCCGCCTCGGAGACGGCGGTGCTTGCGAGGGCAAAATCCCCGACTCTTTCGGGCGAGTGTGCATCGCTTCCGATAATGAGCCCGCAGCCTGCGTCACGAACGGTAGTAAGCTCATCTCGGCTCATGGTGACCCTTGAAGAGTTTACCTCCATAAGAATACCGAGCTGGCGACAGCAATTCGCCATGTAAGGGATATCGACCTTGAGGTATAGTCCGGGATGTGAGATGATGTTTGCTCTGCACTTTTCCGCAGCAAGCAAAATCCCCTCGGCGTTTTTGTGAGGATCGCCCGCGATACCGAGAAGGCTCTCGGCCCAAATATGCCGTGCGTGGGAATTGAAGGGCGGAACTGATTTGTGATAGCCCAAGATGATAACATCATAGTCATCCCTGTTTGCGGGGCAGTCTGATGCGCCGAAGCCCATTACGTTGAGCTCGAGACCGCAAAGGACCTCTATTTTATCTTTAAATTCGCCTCGCAGCGACGTTAGCTCCGCGTTAAGTCTTTCAAGCTTTTTGCCTCTGACGCCGAAAGAAAAATGCCCGGGTCCATGCTCGGACACGCATATGCTTTCAAGCCCCTTATCTATCGCGGCAAGCACGTTCTGCCTCGGTGTGCCGACGCCGTGGCTGTAAAGGGTGTGGGTATGCAGATCCGAAAAAACACGGTACGCTTGGGCTTTCTCCATAATAATTGCTCCTTGAAAGTTTATTTTTCCGTTACCATATCGATAAACGCGCTGCGTGTGCAAATACCGCGCTTCTT
>CALEPU010000013.1 GCA_937913075.1 uncultured Clostridia bacterium | reverse complement strand
CGTTACGGCGATAGGTGTCCCACGTGCCGACCGCAGCTACCGCCCGGTTTACATCGACGGCAATCCGCTGAACACCTATCGCCGTAACGGCGAAGGCGACTACAAATGCACTCACGAGGAATACCAGGCTATGGTGCGCGACGCTTCTGTTAAGACTCAGGATATGCTCGTGCTCACGGAGATGGATCTCACTGTTTTTAATTCCGACAGTGTGCGAGGGTATCGACAGCGCATGAAGTTCTCCCGTCCCGGACACGTTTGGGAACAGCTCGATGACGAATCGTTCCTTCAGAAGATCGGAGCAGTCGGTATAGGAGAAGACGGCAAAAGGCATCCGACCTCGGCCGGTCTACTGATGTTCGGCAACGAATACGATATTGTCCGCGAGTATAACAATTATTTCCTCGATTATCAGGAGCAGTACGATCCTCAGAACCGCTGGACCGACAGGATCATCTCCTCCTCCGGTGATTGGAGCGGCAACGTATATGACTTCTTTTTCCGCGTCTACAACAAGCTTCAACAGGATATCAAAACACCGTTCAAGCTTGATGGCATAACCAGGGTTGATGATACCCCCGTGCATCAGGCACTGCGTGAAGCGCTTGCCAACTGTCTCGTTAATGCCGACTATTACGGCAGGCGCGGCGTAGTCATAATCAAGCGACCGGATATCATAATCCTTTCCAATCCCGGCAATCTCCGTATCGAGCTTTCAACTGCTTTGAGCGGCGGCGTTTCCGATCCGCGCAACAGCACGATGCTCAAGATGTTCAATTTCATTGATATCGGCGAGCGTGCCGGCAGCGGCATACCAAACATCTTCCGAGTATGGAAAGAACAGAAGTGGAGCGCACCGACGCTTATTGAAGAATTCGACCCGGATAGGCTAATTGTATCGTTGCCGTTAAAAATTGGCGATAAAAAACCGGCGATAAAAATTGGCGATAAAAAAGTGGCGATAAAGTCCGAAAGACATAAGAATGCGATAATCGAATTCCTTACCGATCATCCCGAGGGAACTGTTGCAGAGCTCGAAGATGTCCTTGGATTAAAAGCGTCCCGTGTAAAGCAGCTTCTTGGTGCATTATCAAAGGAAGGCATTATTGAAGCCATTGGCTCAAACAGGAACCGGAGGTACAAGCTGAAACGGTAGAATAGGCTTTGAGGTATGCCATTGATATGCTACATTTATGCTACACAATTTTTGCATATAAGGCAAGCAAAGCATTTATCGAAGATAAAGCAGCGCTGCTTTAATCCTCGAAAAGCCAAGCAATTGCTTGAAAAATCAGCATTTATATGGATTTTTGCAGCGGTCAGGAAGCAACACTCCTAAGCGGAAGGTCCCGGGTTCGAATCCCGGCAAGTGTGCCAAAAAACCCTTGAAAACATTGAGTTTTTCAAGGGCTTTCTTTTACTCTCAAGCGAATAATATATCACACATTTTTAACTCAAAATCATCGACATCCTCTCTTTCGGCGGCTCTTAGCCGCTCTTTTTTTATGCCCAAATCACGCCCTCGAAAGCCAATTTCACACATTTTGAGTATAACTGCATGAACACACATGGCTTTTTTCGGACTCAATGAACAAGACTTTTCTTCTTGCTTCCATCAATACCAATACATTGGCTGTTTGCATTCAGCTCGCCCGAAAAATATATTTCCTCAAATCGGCCGATTTCATTAAAAATCGGCTTTCGTTTTTGCCTATTACCCATGAGAGGGGTTTATCAACTCTCGCGCACCTT
>CALEPU010000012.1 GCA_937913075.1 uncultured Clostridia bacterium | reverse complement strand
GGCAGCTGCCGCCGATCGGTGCCGTAAAAGGCGGGTTATGTCCGCGAGGAAAAGACGGAGGCGGCGCATGACGCTGGAACAGAAATACACCGAGCAGCTGCAGAGCCTGGGCGTCTAGCGCCAGGCCTTTGACCCGGAGATCCGGATGCTCTGCCAGATGGAGCTCGAGCTCCGACGGGTGGACAAGGCCTGGCGGAAGGACGTGCCCAAGGACGAGCTGCCCGACTGCCCGGTGGCAACCACCGTGTCATTGATCGGCAACAAATGGAAGCTGCTTATTATGCGAAATCTCCTCGTTCGCCCTTGGCGCTTTAACGAGCTGCATAAGAGTCTTGACGGAATAAGTCAGAAGGTGCTGACGGATTCGCTGCGGCAGATGGAGACCGACGGTATCATTACCAGAACGGTTTATCCCGAGGTGCCCCCAAGGGTGGAATATGCTCTTTCCGAGCTCGGCGAAAGCATGCGCCCGATTCTTGCGTCGATGGAGCAATGGGGCGACAGCTATAAGGAATCCCTGACCAAGTAATCCTGTATTTCGAGCCTTTTCTCCGGATGCAAGCGCTTGATTTCCCCCTTGATCGTCCGGCGCCCGAATTCATTTAGGCTCGGTTATTCCGCTTTCCGGCTTTATCAAAATAAATTTCGTCACCGCACCTTTTCCATGGAAAATTTCACTGGGGAATTTGCTTCGGGATCTCACTGCGGCATATAATAACCGCGAGCTGTTGCGCCGGAAAGCTTTTTTTGCTAAAATACAGCAGAGGACGGAAAACGGCTGTATGGCGGCAGAAAACGACCAAAATCGCATAGACGGCATTTTGGAGAGCAATTACAAAAGGCTGTACGCTTACTGCCTTGCCAAGCTGAAGGGCGACGGGCAGGCGGCTTCGGATTGCCTTTTTGATGTGTTTGAAGCGGCGCGCAGCCACGCAGATATTCTGGCGGATCATCCCGAGCCTGTCGGGTGGCTGTTTGTGACGGCAAAGAATATCATCAAAAATCATATCAGAAAACAGCAGATGTACAAAAAAAGGTTTCCGCTGTTCGAGCCCGAGAAGATCCAGCTTGCCGCGGAGAGGCTGAGCTCGCGAACGCTTGAAGGGCAGCCGGACATGGAAGCGGAGCCCTCCGACGAGGAAATATTGAAGATCAGGGAGGAGCTGCTCAACTCCCTGCCGCAGCAAGAGAGAGAGCTTTTCACGGCAAGGTTTGAGGAGCATGTTCCGCTTTCGGAGCTTGCCGAGCGATACGGCATATCAAAGGAGGCCATCGGCATGCGCCTGTCCCGCATTTCTGCAAAGCTGCGAGAAAAAGCAAGAATATATTTTCAAAACGACCGTTAGGCGTACGCAGATCGATTCGTGCATTTGTCATGCTTCGGAGCGCTGTTCAAATCTCTTTTCGGTATTAAATAAATGAGGCTGTTGCATTAATGCTCAAAAGCAACTTCCGAGCAACAGCCGTCCTCGAACGCAAGTAATTTCGGCAGACGATTGGCGAGCTTGCTCGCCGCGACCAACGGGAGCTGCCGCGGGTCAGCGGCGCTTCCCCCGTGGTGGGGGGAGTGGTTTTCGCAAAGCGAAAACCAAGAGGGGGGTCGGTCGCTTGCGACCGTAAAATCACTTGCAATTCGCTAAATCAATACCGTTAGAAAAAACAAGCATGGCTCGTTCAAAAATGCGCCATGCTTGTTTCTATGAGCTTTGTCTCAAATACATGCTTAATGCAACAGCCCCTTTTTTATATGGAGAATTGCAGGCGGTCTTATCTTTATATCGTCTTAATGCTTCGCCCTTTGCTTTAACGCCGTCTTAAAACGGAATGAAGTACAATTAAAATGCAGAAGAAACGAGGAGAGCAATTATGGATGAGGCGCCCGAAAAAAAGCTGAAAGTATCGCCATGGATCATCATTATACTCGGTTTTGCCGCTTTGATACTCGTCGGCACAGTCCTTTTGATGCTGCCCGTTTCCTCCCGCACGGGCAAGGCAGTTCCCTTTTTCGACGCGGCTTTCACGGCGGTATCGGCGGTTTGCGTGACAGGACTCGCGGTCAAGGATACGGCGACCTGTTGGTCGGGATTCGGGCAGGGAGTGTTATTGACCCTCATCCAGACGGGAGGTCTCGGCGTTGTTACCGTTGCGGCTTCGGTAACCATGCTCTCCGGCAGGAAGCTCTCGCTCTTCACCCGAAGCACAGTGCAGAACGCAATGTCGGCGCCCAAGCTCGGAGAGGTAGTCGGACTGATGCGGTTCGTTTTGAAGGGGACGCTGGCGGTCGAGCTCTTAGGCGCGGCGGCGCTTATGCCCACTTTCGTTTTGAAATTCGGGACCAAGGGCATATGGTTTGCCGTGTTTCACTCCGTCTCAGCGTTCTGCAACGCGGGGTTCGACATAATGGGCTCGGAAACAGGCGCATTCTCCTCCCTTACGGCTTTTTCTTCAAGCGCAGCCGTCACCGTACCCGTGATGCTCCTCATAATTATCGGCGGCGTCGGCTTTCTTTCATGGGACGATATTTGCACACATCGTTTTAAAGTATCGAAATACTGCACTCAAACCAAGATAGTCCTTTCGATGACTTGCATTCTGATAGCCCTGCCGGCAGCATGGCTGTTCTTTGTCGATATGCGTGACCTGCCGTTCGCCGAAAGGCTCCTCGCATCGCTCTTTCAGGCTGTCACGCCGCGAACGGCGGGCTTTAACACCTGCGATCTGACGCGGCTTTCCGGACCTTCGAAGGCGATGACGATCGTATTGATGCTCATCGGGGGCTCACCGGGGTCTACGGCGGGAGGAATGAAAACAACGACCTTCGCGCTGCTTGCCGCAAACGTCATTTCGGTATTTGGCAAGAAAGATGATGCGGAGCTTTTCGGAAGGCGGATAAAGCCTGCGGCAGTAAGGACGGCGGGCGCCCTGTTCGTTATGTATCTGACTCTGTTTTTCACAGGAGCGGCGGCGATCGGCTATATTGAAGGGCTTCCGCTGGAGGACTGTATGTTCGAGACTGCCTCTGCGCTGGGAACGGTAGGACTTACGCTCGGCCTGACTCCCGTGCTGGGGCTTTTGTCAAGGGCCGTTCTTATGCTGCTTATGTTCATCGGAAGGGTGGGAGGAATGACCTTCGTATATGCGTTCCTTCCTTTTAACGGCAGATCAAATTCAAAGCTGCCCATCGAAAACATCACGGTAGGATAACGGGCTGCGAAAAAATAAAGGTTCAAAAGGAGACGGCGAATATGAAAACGGTTCTGCTGATAGGAGCGGGAAGATTTGGCAGGCACGCGGCAATACAGCTCTCAAAGCTCGGTCATCAGGTAATGGCTGTGGATATCAACGAGGAGCGTATAAACGATATAATCCCGTTCGTTACCGGAGCGCAGATAGGCGACAGCACCAACGAGGGTTTTCTGCGCTCCCTCGGAGTAAAAAGCTTCGACCTTTGCATAGTGGCCATAAGCGGAGATTTTCAAAGCTCACTTGAGACCACCTCAATGCTCAAGGAGCTCGGCGCAGCCTGTGTTATCGCAAGGGCGGAGCGCGACGTGCAGGCAAAGTTTCTGCTGAGGAACGGTGCGGATCACGTCGTTTATCCTGAAAAGGAGATGGCTAAATGGGCGGCGGTAAGATTTACGGGAAATCACATTCTCGACTATACAGAGCTTGACGAACGCCATGCGATATTTGAAGTCAACGTGCCGGAAGCATGGCTCGGCAAAACGGTCGGAGCTTTGGACGTAAGGAAGAAATACGGGATAAACATACTTGCCGTAAAGCGAAGCGGGATAAGCGATTTTACCATCACGCCCGAAACCCTGCTGACAGGAGAAGTCACTTTGCTTGCGCTGGGAGAGCCGGGTGCGCTTCGAAAATGCTTTAAGATATGACGCGGAGGTGTTATGAATGGGGGACGCCGTGCTTATAGCATCGATGGTTGCTCTCTTTGCTTTCGGGCTTATCCCGATCATCAAGCTCGATCGCTTTTTAAGGAGCCGTCGAAATATAATTGCCGAGCCGAAGCGGCGTTCCGAAAAGAAAAAACGCCGTTCGGAAGCCGATCCGATCGAAGAATTCGAAAACAGCGGCATACTCTGCTTCGATCCGCCCCGCGCTCGGGAGCAGATCGGCGGCGAAGATATAAAACGAATGGAACATAGCGATATTCCGTGATATAATGTTATTGACAAAAGCGAAAGGAGCGCCGGTCCGCCGCCGTGGAAGGGGTAATCAAATTCAGTGCAGAAGGTAAGCAGAGAAAGGACGCAATTAACGAGCATATCCTCGTCTGCCTGTCCTCGTCTCCTTCCAACGAAAGAGTAGTAAAGACCGCAGTCAGGATGGCTTCTGGCTTCGGCTCACAGCTTACCGCGCTTTACGTCCGCACGCCGGAGCATGAAGCCATGGCTCCGGAGGACAGTAAACGCCTCGAGAACCATATCCGCATCGCGGAAGCCGCCGGCGCGGAAACCGTGACCACACACGGCGACGACGTGCCCGAACAGATCGCCGAGTACGCGAGGCTCTCCGGCGCAACGAAGATCGTAATAGGCATAAACACCGCCGGGCGCAGGCGCCTGTTTTCCAAGCCGTCGCTTACGGAAAGGCTGTTCGAGCTCGTGCCGGGCATAGACGTCCACGTCATTCCGGATACCGGCTCGTTGGGCGCGTATTACGGTAAAAAGGGTCCGTTCAAGCGGGCGATACTGCCTTCGCGGAAGGATATGGGAATAACCGTTGCTCTGCTTGCGGCGGCAACGGCGGTGGGTCTGCTGTTTCAAAGGCTCGGGTTTACCGAGGCGAACATAATAACCGTGTACCTGCTTAGCGTGATCCTGATCTCCATTCTGACGCGGGGCTTCACCTGCGGAGTGCTCGGATCGTTTGCAAGCGTGATATTGTTCAATTATTTTCTCACCGAGCCGCGGCTTACGCTTCGCGCTTACGGCTCCGGCTATCCCGTAACGTTTGCCATAACGCTTGCCGCCTCTATAATAGCGGGTACGCTTGCCGCCAGGCTCAAGGCGCAGGCAAAGCTTTCGGCAGGCGACGCATTCAGAACGAAGCTGCTTTTCGAAACAAACCGGATATTGCAGGGGGCAAAGAGCGAAAGGGAGATACTTTCGATCACCGCATCACGCGTCTCAAAGCTTCTCAACGTCGATACCTCCGTTTATTTCGCGGATGAAAAAGGGCTCGCGTCCGGAATGCTCTTCTTTGCGGGAGGAGAGGGCTCGGAGCAGGCGCCGTCCGAGGGATCCGATTTCGAGGCCGCACAGTTGGCGTATTCCGGCAAAAAGGAGTCCGGTACGGGAACGAAGCCCCTTAAATCGATCAAATTCGTCTATACCCCGATCAGGGCGGGAGAGAGCGTTTGCGGCGTGCTTGGGATCGGCGCCGCCCACCGCGGTACGGATGCCTCCGAAAAAGGTATAGTGCAGTCGATACTCGGCGAATGCGGTCTTGCCTTGGAAAATCTGCGCAATGCCAAGGGCCGCGAGGAAGCGGCCGTGCTTGCAAAAAACGAACAGCTTCGCGCCAATCTTCTCAGAACCATATCACACGATCTGAGGACTCCGCTGACTTCTATCTCCGGCAACGCCGACACGCTTTTGAGCAACAGAGCAGTACTCGACGATGAAACGGCGGACAGACTTCTGTCCGACATCCGCGACGACGCGGAATGGCTTACGGGGCTCGTGGAGAATCTCCTCTCGATCTCCAAGATCGGCGACGGAAGCATACGGCTCGACGTCTCGGATCAAATAGCGGAGGACGTGCTCGAGGAGGCGCTGCGCCATATCGACAGGGAGTCCGTCAATCATACTATAAAGCTTGAAACAGGCTGCGAGCCCATTTTAACAAGAATGGACGCAAGACTGATAATACAGGTGATAGTAAATCTTGTGAACAACGCCGTCAAGCATACGCCGGCGGGCACCTTGATAACGGTAAGAGCCGTACAGGAGGGAAAACAGGCGGTGATCAGCATAAGCGACAACGGGCAGGGAATACCCGACGAATTGAAGGAAAAGGTGTTTGAAATGTTTTTCACAGGGGATAACAACGTGGGAGACAGCCGAAGGAGCATGGGGCTGGGGCTCCCGCTGTGCCGCTCCATACTGGAAGCTCACGGAAGCGGGCTCATGCTTGACGACAACGTGCCCTCCGGCTGTGTATTCAGCTTTAAACTGCCGCTGAGCGAGGTGGATCTTAATGAATAAACCCCTGATACTTGTGGTAGAGGACGACAAGCCCATAAGGAACCTCGTCGCCGCCACACTTAAAATGCATGATTACAAATTCATTACGGCCGAAAACGGCGCCGGCGCCGTTTTGGAGGCTTCCTCTCATAATCCCGACGTAATGCTGCTCGATCTCGGTCTTCCCGATATGGACGGCGTGGACGTGATAAAGCGGATACGGTCGTGGTCCAATATGCCGATAATCGTGATCAGCGCACGCAGCGAGGATCGCGACAAGATAGAAGCGCTCGACAGCGGCGCCGACGACTATCTTACCAAACCGTTTTCGGTAGAGGAGCTGCTTGCGCGCATTCGCGTTGCGCAGAGAAGGCTGGTGCGGGCGGATCGGAGCGCGGAGGGCTCGCTCTTTATAAACGGCGATCTCAAGATCGATCTTGCGGCGGGGCTGGTATATCTCGGTGACGAACAGATCCACCTGACCCCGATAGAGTACAGGCTCATCTGCCTGCTTGCGGCTAACGTCGGCAAGGTTCTCACGCATACTTATATCACGCAAAAGATTTGGGGAAGCAGTTGGGAAAACGATATCGCCTCCCTTCGCGTTTTCATGGCAACGCTCAGGAGGAAGCTCGAATCCGATCCGAATTCCAAACGCTGTATCCAAACCCATATCGGCGTCGGATACCGTATGCTCCGCATAGATCCTGCGGATAAAGAGGAAAAATAGTTAAAGCGCAGGTCGCTTCAAATAATTGCCCGTATAAATCAATGCACCGGCATTATCGCTCCGCGCCATTTATATAGGGCGTGCGGTTTGTTTGCGTACTCTAAAAAGGGCTGTTCATTAATGAGCAAAAGCAGCTTCCGTGCGGCAGTCGGAACGCAAGTAATTTCGGCAGACGATCGGCGAGCTTGCTCGCCGCGGCCAACGGGCGCTTACAGCTCGCTCAGAAATTTCTTTTTATATTCAGTGGGAGAGCAGTTATAGAGGCTTCTGAAAACCTTGGCAAAGTGGGAAGAGGTGGCAAAGCCCGCCTTTCTGCCGATGACCTCGACAGAAAGCTCGGAGCCTGTCAGCAGCTCGCATGCCTTTTCGCACCTGACCTTGTTGTGGAAGTGAAGCAGCGTATCGCCGGTTATCGCCTTAAAGCATTTTGAAAGATAGATCTTGTTTACAAAAAGAGCGTCCGCAATTTGATCCAGCGAGAACTTGTCCGTGTAATGAGCGCGGATGTATTCCTCCGCGCGCGCGGCAAGCTCCCTCTTTGCGCCTTGCCAATCCGGCAGATCGGGGCGGCAGCGGCTGCATGGATGGAAACCGGCTTCGATGCCGTCCTCCAGAGCAGAGAAGATAATGACGTTTTCGGGAACGGGCTTCCTTGCGGTGCAGGAAGGCTTGCAAATGCTCTTGGATGACTTTACCGCATAGTAGAATTGACCGTCATATGCGGCGTCCCTGCTTTCTATTGCTTTCCATTGTTCCTTTGTCATGCTTAAACACCTTCGTCTCGAGTTTCGTAAAGCGGTATGCCGTGCGCTTTGCGGCGTGCAGAGCACAGCTCGGGCATATCGCCGAGCGGCACGGCAAATCGGTTAGATGAAACTAACTCTCCGACCGCATTATTTTACCACAAAGATGGTCCCTGCATAAAGCGCAAAAGAATATAAGCTAATTTCAGAACATTTTTCGGTTAGCAAAAGCTAACCTCGGAACACACTCTCCCTTGCGAAAGCTTTATAATACTAGCGACTTGGCTGCCCCCATGCTATTTCTGTTCGCGTAGACTCCCGCGCATCCGACACACTTGTCGATCGCGGGTCACGCTGCGGGAAATTCAAGGCGCGGCGTTAAACCGCCGATGAATAAGGCGTAAGAAATCCAAGGCTACAGACGGCGAGGTAAATGATGAACGGAAAAAAGTTGAGGCAAATCGTTTGCATACTGCTGCTGGCGCTCGCTGCGGTGAGCGTTTTTGCCGTGACCGCTTATGCGGACGAGCAGGAGAATGTAGGCGAGGAGTACTATCTTTCCTATAAAAAATACGTTGCGGCGGTCAATCCCGACGGTTCGAAGACCATAACCTACAACGACGTGACGGATCAGATATCCAACCTTCTGGAGGAAGGCGTCAGGCGTTATGCGGCGGGCGCCGCATACGAAGGGGACGACGGGTATTATAAGCCGTTCACGAACTCCTACGGTTTCTGGTACGAAACCTCCGGGTTTGAAAAGACCGTTATGGGTTATATTTCCGGCGCACGCGTCAACGAGGTAGAGCTGCAGTTCTCCAACATGAAGAAAGCGGTCAACAGCGGCGCGAGCGTGGAGGAAGTCCGGAAGGAAGTCGACACGCTGCTCGCGCTCCTCAGAGAGGACGCGGATATTCTGGATGACCTGTTCGGCTATTCGAAGAGCAACGGCGGCAGCGGGAGCGGTCTTGCATGGGCGACCTTCGGCGCGGTGTTCGGCATCATCCTCCGCGAGGGGCTTGAGGCGATACTGATCGTCGGCGCAATGGTAGCTTATCTTATCAAGACCGATAACCGCCGCGGCACGCGCTATGTCTACGTCGGCGCGGTGATCGCGCTTGCTGCAAGCGTCGCGCTTGCGATATTGCTTTACTCCATCACAAGTAGCACCTCGAACTCCATCCCGCAGGAGATAGTGGAAGGCGTAACGGCCCTCGTCGCGGTCGGCGTCCTGATCTACGTTTCCAACTGGATGATCTCCAAGGCGGAGTCGGATGCGTGGACAAACTATATTTCCGGCAAGGTATCGAGCTCAGCGGATAAGGGCAAGATGTGGGCTCTCGGCTTCACCTCCTTCCTGGCCGTGTTCCGTGAAGGCGCCGAGGTCATACTGTTCTGCCAGCAGTACTTCTCCCGTGCGGGAACGATGCAGAACGGTTATCTTGCGGTATTCGGCGGCATCGCCGTCGGTCTTGCGGCAGTCATGGCGATATTCGTATTGATCCGCGTATTCGGAGTGAAGATCCCGCTAAAGCCCTTCTTTATGGCGACAAGCATACTGATGGCGGTAATGTCCATCGCGTTCCTCGGCTCCGGTATGTTTGAGCTGTTCCTTGACGGCCGCCTCGCGGAGACCATCGGAGGTTGGGTGCAGAGTCTTTCGGGCACAATCCCGTCGCTTGCTTGGATGAACGGCAACGACGTGCTGACCTTCTTCGGCATCTACCCGACGTGGATCACGCTCGGTCCGCAGCTTATCCTTACGGTCATTACGATCGTCACCTTCGTACTGACTATCTGCAAAAGCTCGAAGGCGAAAAAGGCAAGCGAAAGCAAAAATGCCCAATCGCAGTCTGAAAAGCAATAATCTGAACTGATCCCGTAAATCAGAGCAGTTGTTATTGAACCATAATTGATTATTATTTAGGAGGCTTATATTTATGAAGAAATCCGTTAAGATCCTTTCTCTGCTCCTCGCGATGCTTATGCTGGCTCTCGGCATGACTGCATGCAGCAGCGGCAAGACGACCCCTAATAATCAGGGCGAAGAGGCAGACGACGGTGAAGAGGATCTCGGCTTCACCGAGGTTGAGATCTTCTCCGGCGTTGAGAAGGAGTTCCTCAATCTGAACGCAGTTTATTTCCAGCCCGTCGACATGACCGGCGGCTACAAGGCCGAGGATTACGACTGCCATCTCGAGCTCGACGTTTCCGCTCTGAAGAACGGCTTCGGCTACGGCACCGGCGACTGGGTACCCTATCTTACTGTTGAGTACGAGGTATCCAAGAATGACGGCAGCTTCTCCGACAGCGGCACCTTCATGCCCATGGCGGCTTCCGACGGTCCCCACTACGGCGCCAACATCAAGCTGAACGGCGACGGTCTCTATACCGTTACCTTCACCGTTAAATTCCCCGACTCCAGCACTTATCTGATCCACACCGACGAGACCGGTCCCGATGAGCACACCTTCCCCAATGCTATCGTCTATACTTATAGCAGTTGGCAGTTCACCAAGGGTGCTTGGGCGGAATAATTTGATCATCTTTTGAGGTTGTCCGGGTTTACGGGGCTTGACAACTCGATGGCTCAGGTTTGCGCAATGCAGAACGCATAGCGCGAGCCTGAGCCATATGTGCGTTTTTGCTCTTTCCTTCGAAGCCCGCCGATTTTATCGGAAGCTCGAAGAATATGCTGCATAATATCGAAACAAGGATACAATCATGCTGACTTATCTTATCAATGTGACGGGCGACCTGCTCGCAGTCTCCCTGATCATAGGCGTTACTATTGCGTTTATAGACCGCAGATGTAAGGAACGCGGTCGACTGATAGCTCGGATAGGGCTTGCGCTCGGCTTTGCCGCAGCGGGAATACGCGCTTACATTACCAATACAAGACGAATTGTCGGTGGCTGGAGAGTCGGCACGTACGGCTATCTGACCGCTCTCGTGTTCTTCGTGCTTCTTGCCGCCGCGCTGATCGTTTACGCGCGATCCTTTTTCCGCAGGGACGCTTCGGAGGAAAAAGCAAATCGCGCAGATACCGTGATTTCTGTCCTGACCGCGCTTCTGATTTCCGCCTATCTCTACTGCTCGCTTCCGAGCGTCCTCATTTATCCCTTTAAATTCGACAGCGGCGGGAACGGCATTCTTTCCACGGACTATCTTTTCCGCCTCGGCGGTTATCTTCTGGGCGTTATTACAAGTCTGATCGCCGCTCTTGCCGCATATCAAATAGCCTCCGTCGTGGATCGCAAGGGGTACCGCAAGCTCCTGAGCTTTGCGTTTATCTCGCTGAACGCGATGTACGCCGTCTATGACTTCGCAAGGCTCATGTCCGTTCTTACGGCGCGAAAGATCATCGACAGTATCCCGCTTTTCCAATTCGCGGCGGCAAGCAACAACAATTCACAATGGTATGCATACGCCGCATTCCTTGTGCTTATAGCGCTGTCGGCCGTGATCTGGGTACGCAGCTATACTGCGAAGGAGCCTTACGAGACCAAGGCCGAGCACCGCAGGCAGCGCGCGATCTGGCGCAGCGGCAAGCGCTATTCCATACCGCTTCTCCTGTGCTTCGTCATGGCGATACTGTGCTCAACGTGGTTTGTAAAGCTGAATACGGTCGTTATTCGGGAGGCCCCTGTTGAGGAGCCGATCATCATCAAGGACGGCACCGGCACCGATCTTGAGCTGCGCGTGCCGCTTGAGATGGTGAATGACGGACATCTGCACCGCTTCGGTTATACCACGCCGGAAGGCAATCCCGTAAGGTTCATAGTTATCCTCAAGCAGGAGAACACGACCAATTACGGCATAGGTCTTGACGCGTGTGAGATCTGCGGCGAAGCAGGCTATTATGAAAACAAGGACGGACAGGTCGTCTGCAAGAAATGCGGCGTCGTCATGAATACGACGACCATCGGCATGAAGGGCGGCTGCAATCCGATCATCATAGATTACGATATCAACGAAGGCTATATTACCGTCCCCGTTTCGGAGATGCTGAACAATCAATCGAGGTTCAAAAAGTAATACGGCTTTTGGGGAGGATATATAAATGTTTCTCAGAATGGTTTGGGGCACTTTCGTGCGCCAATGGAAAAAGCTGCTGATGATAGCCCTTACTGTCGCGCTCGGAGCTTCGATCGCAACGGCTATGCTGAACGTGATGCTCGACGTGGGCGACAAGATGAACGAGGAGCTGAAGGCATACGGCTCCAATATCACCGTGGTTCCGCAGTCCGAGGCAGTCATAAGCAAGCTCTACGAGATGGATTCCGATGATCGCCGTATGGATTTCATTGAAGAAAACAAGGTCGGCGAGCTTCTTACGATCTTCTGGGCGAACAACATAGCCGACTTTGCGCCCGAAACGGATACGACGGTCAGCCTTAACGGCAGAGACGTCAGGCTTATCGGCACATGGTTCAATCATCATCTGGAATTCGTAAAGAAGGGCTCGACCTATCAGCGCGATACGGGTATAATCAATCTCAGAAGCTGGTGGGATATCGAGGATGGCGAGTGGATGAACGAGCAGGCTCTCGCGGGCGATACATACGCGATGGTCGGCTCCGAGCTTGCAAAAGCAGCGGGCGTCTCCGCGGGAGACAATATCGAGGTGACCGGCGAGGCGGGCACTGCAACGCTTACCGTCGTCGGCGTCTATGAATCCGGCGACGATGAGGATCAATACATCTACACCACGCTTTCCGCCGCACAGCGGCTGAGCGGCACGGAAGCGCTCTTTAAAAAGATAGAGGTCAGCGCTATCACCTCTCCCGACGATGAGCTTGCGGTAAAGGCCGCCAAAAACCCCTCGCTTTTGACAGGCGATGAATACGACCTTTGGTACTGCACGGCGTACGTAAGCTCCATCTGCTTCCAAATTCAGGAGGCGATACCCGAGGCTTCGGCTACTGCCGTGCGTCAGATAGCGGATTCCGAGGGCAAAATACTTGAAAAGACGGAGCTTCTGATGTCCCTGATCACGCTGCTAAGCCTTATCGGCGCTACGCTTGGCATATCCAACCTTGTCACCTCGACCGTTATGGAGCGCTCGCAGGAGCTTGCGCTTTTGAAGGCAGTCGGCGCGAAAAACGGGCAGATCACACGGCTGGTACTGACGGAGATCATCATCACCGCGATCGTCGGCGCCGTCGCCGGCTATTTTATGGGATATGCGTTTGCGCAGATCATCGGGCAGACGGTCTTCTCCTCATCGATCGATATGAGCGGCATGGTAGCTTTCATCGTTGCGGTGCTTATCATTGCCGTAACTCTCATAGGAAGCATCCCCGCTATCCGTACCCTGCTTCGTCTGCGTCCGTCCGATGTTTTGCACGGCGGGCATTGAGGAGGAATGTAGCATGAATACCAAAAGACGAATGTTTATACGCACGATCATTGCATCGCTTGTCAGAAGGCGCTCGAGGATGATAATAGCGCTGCTGGCGGTCGTGGTCGGTGCGACGATACTTTCCGGATTGGGGCTTATCTATTTTGACGTTCCGCGCCAGATGAGCTCGCAGTTCAGAAGCTACGGCGCAAATATCATTTTCACTTCAACCGACGAAAACGGCGTCACGGATGAAGCCGTGCAGCAGGGAATGTCCTTTTTCCCCGCATCGGAAACTGAGGGCTTTACGCCTTATCGCTACGAGAATTCCCGTATCCACAATATGCCCGTAACCTTTGCGGGAACGGATTTCGGATCCGTTTTGAAGACCAGCCCCTACTGGCATATCAACGGAGAGCTTCCTTCATGCGACGGCGAGGCGCTCATCGGCGCGAAGGTCGCGGAGAGCCTCGGCATTAAAACGGGTGACACGGTATCCGCCGTTAATTCGTTTGAGGTCACGGATGACGTTGACGTTTCTTCGCTCCCTTCTTACGAGATATATTCCGATCCGGAGACCGGCGAGACCTACTGCGACCACGAGCTCGCGCTTACCGTTACGGGCATCCTTGAAACGGGCGGCTCCGAGGAAGAGTACGCCTACGTTTCGCTCTCGGATATTTCGTCCCTGCTGCTGAGCGAGCGCGGCTACGACATAGTTGAGGTCAGCGTTGCCTCCACTCAGGCGAAGCTCAAGCAATACGTGGAGCGGATCGATGAAGGCGTCGAAGGGCTTTCCGCAAAGCTTGTAAAGCGTGTCACCGCCTCGGAGAGCACCGTACTGACGAAGCTGCAGTCGCTCGTGTTCATAGTTACTGCCGTCGTTCTGGTGCTGACTATGATATGCGTAGCAACGACTATGGCGGCGGTGATCGCGGAACGCCGCAGGGAGATAGGCCTGCGCAAGGCGCTCGGCGCGTTTAACTCGAGCATCGTGCTGCAGTTTATGAGCGAGGGGCTTCTGCTCGGCGGCGTCGGCGGCGTCATAGGCTCGCTCCTCGGATACGCTTTCGCACAATACGTGAGCATGCACGTATTTTCAAGCTCGATAACCTTCCGCCCGCTGCTGGTGCCCATCACCATAATCGCATCCGTCCTGATCACGGGGCTTGCATGCCTGATCCCTATCAGGAGCGCGGTCGAGGTAGATCCCGCTCTCGTACTTAAAGGTGAATAAAGGAGAAATATAATAATGAGCAATCTGTTGGAGCTTAAAAACATTTCCAAGATATACGGAGACCTTCATGCCTTGGACAACGTCAGTCTGACGGTGGATAAGGGCGAATGGATCGCCATAATGGGGCCGTCGGGCTCCGGCAAGAGCACCATGATGAACATCATCGGCTGCCTTGACAAGCCAACCACGGGTGAGGTAATATTTGACGGCAGGGACATTTCGAAGGAGAGCAGCCGTAAGCTTACCGAGCTGCACAGGGACAAGATAGGGCTCGTCTTTCAGCAGTTCCATCTTATCAACTATCTGAACGCCGTGGAAAACGTCATGGTCGCGCAGTACTATCACAGTATGCCCGATGAAAAGGAGGCGCTGGAAGCGCTCGAGCGCGTCGGGCTCAAGGACAGGGCGAAGCATCTTCCCAGCCAGCTCTCCGGCGGCGAGCAGCAGCGCGTCTGCATTGCGAGGGCGCTGATCAACTCTCCGGAGCTTATCCTTGCGGACGAGCCGACGGGAAACCTCGACGAGGCGAACGAAAACAT
>CALEPU010000011.1 GCA_937913075.1 uncultured Clostridia bacterium | reverse complement strand
GGGCGTCGATGGCCTTAATGCCGGTCTGCATCGGAACCGAAACCGGACGGCGCGAAATCACGCCGGGGGCCGGGCTCTCGATGGGCCGTGTCTCAATGGTGTGGATCTCTCCTCCGCCGTCGATGGGGTTGCCGAGGGAATCGACCACACGCCCGACCATTTCCTCGCCCACCGGCACCTCGATGATGCGTCCGCTGCGGCGGACCTCGTCGCCGTTGGTGCCGCCGGCGGGCGCCGGACGAAGCTTTGCAAGCTCCTTTGCCTCTTCTATAATATCAAGCGCCGCGAGGGGCTTGTTCTCGGCGGCAAGCTTCGCGTAAGCGCTTGCCAAAAGCCCGAGGCAGTAAATGGCGCCCTTGTGGGTGTTTACGCCTTCCGTCGCAAGCTTCATCGCCGCCTCAGCTTCAACGCCGAGCAGAGTGAGCTTTGTCATAAGGCTCGCGCCGTGAGAAAGCCCGCAAGCTTCGTGCGCCGCGCAGTCCGCACAGTTTATATGCTCGTCGACGGTGCAGCCCTCGCCGTGACCGCTTGCGGGAGAGCCAACGTCGGCGGCGGTGTATGCCATGGAATAATAATACGGCGCAAGCGCCTCAGCTCCCTTATAGAAGGTTGATGCGTCCATATCGGAATTTGCACCGGAATTGTTGAGATCGACGAGCCCGGGCTTGGGCGTGGTGTTGACCTCGGCTATAAGTGCGTCGTAAGCGGTAACGCTTGCAGCGTAAGCGATGGCGTCCCTCAGCAGCTCTTCGGTCTTTTCGCCGAGCTCTTTTAAAGTATGCGCCCTGCTTCTGGCGCAGACCTGCGCGTCATTGTCACAGATAAGGCATTTACGGGGCTTGGGACGCGCAAGCTTCTGCCCGTCCGTTCCGATGACGTCGATATCGAAAAGCCTGCCAAAGCCGAATTTTTCCTCGACCTTTACGGCGATCGCCTTCAACAAACGGGGGTTGATATGCTCAAAACAGAAGAAAGCCTCGCAGCCCGTTTCGGCAATATGATATTCGCCGTGCACAAGGTGAGCGCCCATATGCATAAGCTCCGATGAAAGCTCCTCGCAGCCTGCGTTGAAGCATACCTCAATAGCTTGGGAGTACTTTACCTCGCCCGCGATATTCATTGTAAAGCAGACGACGGGGAGCTTGTGCTCTGAAATAAGCTCCGCCTGCCTTGCTGCTCTCGCCTCGCGCCTTTCCGCCATCTGCTCCACTGTCACCCTTGAAGAGGCGATCCTCTCGGCGGCGTGGCTGTGCCCGCAGTTATGACCGCAAACCGAGCAGAGATGCTCGTCGCATTTTATGCCCTCATCATGTGCGGCATGCGTTTTGGCGATGCCGCTCTTTTCCTCGATATTGCTCATGCTTTTACGTTATTCCTCAATGGTGTTGACGGAGCCGAGCTTGACCACGGTGCCGTCCTTTAAGATCATCAGCGTGAAGCCCCTGCCGCAGGATACGCAGATAGGATCGCGGTAGGAGGCAACGCCGCACTCGCCGTAGGAGTTGGAGCCGGCAGCAACGAGGGTGCCGTCGGCTTTGAGGCCGACGGTGTGATAAGCGCCTGCGTAAACCGCGACGATATCGGTCCACCCGCTGACGTTGCACTGACCGTCGGTGTTGAGACCGGTTGCAACAACAGTGCCGTCCTCGCGAAGACCTACGACGTGACAGCCGCCGACGGATATCTGCTTGATGCCCGACCAGCCGGAGACCTGACATTCGCCGTTGGCGTTTTGCCCTGCGGCGACAACAGTGCCGTCGGATTTAAGCCCAACTGTGAAGGATACGCCTGCGCCGACGGAGACGATATCGGTCCAATCCTTAACGTGGCTTACCTGACCGTAATAGTCGCGGCCGCAGGCGACGACAGTGCCGTCGGATCTAAGCCCCACGGAGTGCATATCGCCGCACGCAACGTCAACAATGTCGCTCCAGCCGGAGATATTGAGGTTGCCCCAGGAGCTGTTGCCGCTGCCGACGACGGTGCCGTCGGCATTTATGCCCAGCATGAAGCGATAGTACCCGACAGCGAGCTTTTTGACGCCCTGCCAATCGGGAGCAGTGTACTCCTCCCAATCGCCGTAGGTGGCGACGGAGCCGTTTTCATCAAGCGTCGCGTAGAATATTGCGCCGCCCGCAACGAACCAGTTCGCAAGCACTCCGCGAAGCTCCTCTATACGCTCGGCAGAGTCCGCGTAATCGGGTATCTCGCTGAACCTTGCAAGCGCGCCCGCAAGGTCTCCGGAATTATATGCTTCAACAGCCTCGGCATAAGCCGCGGAGTTGTGACTCTCCCTCGGGTCATAGCTGCCGCCGCCCCTTGCAAAGCACTTGTCGGCAAGCTCGGCATTATCCTGCGACAGCGCAAGTTTGCCTGCCTCGTTCCAAAGCGCGTCGATGTTTTGCTGCATGGCGTCCTTATCGGACGAGTAGGTCAGCGCCTTTGCAAAGCAGGAATCGGCGGTATTGAGCTCCCATACGTGCAGCTTGCTCTCGCCGCAGGCATACCAAAGTCCTGCTATGGTATCGCGGTTTTCATCGCCGCAGACGGCAAAAATGCGCTCCGCAGCGGTAAACTCGTCGTTTTTCAAAAGGCTTTCGGCAAAGTTTATGCGAATGGGATCCATCATATCGCGATAGCCGGAGCCCTCGCTGACGCAAAGGAAATAGCTCTCGCCGAGCGGGCTGTCGCCTGTGGCATAAGCCTCGCTGCCGAGCTCAAAATAGGCATGGTCGATCTGTGCGAATACCAAGTCGTCCGCCTCCGCCTTGGCGTAGTAGCTCTTTGCGGCGGCGTAATCGCCCGCAGCAAAGCTCTCGTTACCCGCCTCGAGCCATGCGCGCTTGGCAAAGTCTTCAGAGTTGGAGTAGCCCGCCATGGACTCAAACTGCATCGCGGCGGTAACGTAATCTCCGCTTTCGTAAAGCGCGACGGCGTCCTCGTAAGCGACGCGGGGCTTAACGAAATGCGGGTAATAATAGAACACGAAAACCCCGAGTCCCATTATCAAAACTATGCTCAGTATCAACAGCGCAAGAAAAATCTTTCGCATAAAAAACTCCCTTGGATAATAAGTTATTCGTCGGCATCGGGACGCAAAGCCGCAGCGCCCGTCCCTTTAAGAAAGCCGAAGGTGCTTGCAGGCACAAGTTCGCCAGCCGCTTGAAGATCGTTTTTATCAAGCGCCTCGCGGACTTTGCTTGCGGAAATACCGCCGTAGCGCGGTATCTCGATGACCTCAACGCCAAATTCCGGCAGCAGCCTCTTCATACATTCGTTATAGCTTCGCGTCACCGCGCAGTAAGGCTCCGTGCCTACAAAACGGCGGGTTATGCCGAGTGCGGGCGCGATCCTTCTGCCGAAGATATTAAAGTCGAGCTCGGCGTTAGCGGCAAGCTTATCCTGCCCCTCCTTCATAAAATAGGTGGGGAAGGTGGCGTGGCTTATCATATAATCGCCGCTCGGCTGCACGATGACGTTATTTAGATCCTCGGTGCCGCGGCAAACCATCTCAAACCTTTGCTCAAACGTAAAACGGGACCTGTCCTCGCTCACGACGAATATCATCAGCGTTCCGCACTGCTCCGCAGCGCGCTCTATAAGGTAGCGGTGTCCCAGCGTAAAGGGGTTGCAGTTCATGACCGCGGCGCCTGTTATGCCTTTGCCCTCCGGAGCCTTTTTTAAGGAGGACAGCCACCGCGATATCCCGCTTCGGCTGTTTTCCATAAAGCAGACCGAGCTTGTGGAGGCGACGGTATAAAAGCCTACCCCGCGGAAGGTATCCTCATTGCCCGCCTTAGTGAAGAGAAACAGGCGCGTGATCCCTCGGCGATAAGCCTCGGATACAAGCTCGCTTACGATAGCCGTAGCGCCGCCCTCGCCCTGCAGCGATGAGTCCACGGCGATGTACTTTAATATGTTGCCGCATAAGCAGCCGTTGCCCAGAATATCGCCGTATTCCGAAACAAGCTGCACGGTGTAGTTCGCGCCGCCCTCGTAGACAAGCCCCATCCGGTGCAGGAAATCTTCGGTTTTTGTAAGGCGCTCGCCGGAAAGCAAAACGCCTGTTTGGGTGTAGAACATAGTGGTCTCTCGTTTGCCGCAGGCAGACATATCGCATCTGGCGCAAGTCCGATATATCGCATCTGGCGCAAGTCCGATATATCGCATTTGTGCAGCAAATATATCGCAATGAGCTTCGGCTCATTATATCGCTTAGGCGCAAGCCGAATACCTTTCGCCTTCGGCGAGCGATATACCTTCGGTGCGATATAGCCAAAGCTGCGATATATGCCGCTTGTGCGGCATGCGATATGTTCCGTTGAGGAGCGGATGCTCCTCAACGGAACGTGTTTTTGTTAATCTTCCGCAACCTGCCTTATTACGTCGATTACGGAATTATCCCTGTACATCAGCACGCCGACGATCTTATCGGTGTACTTGATGGGCTCGGGCTTGCCGACGATGCGCTCCGCACGGTCGCGAAGCTTTTCTATCGTGGTCACGGGCAGACCTGCGGCGACGAACTTCTCATAGAGCTCGGGCCTTGCGGGGTTGACCGCCATGCCCTGATCGGTGACGACTACGTCTACGGTCTTGCCGGGGGTGCAGACGGTGTTGACGTGAGAGCAAACGGTGGGGATCCTGCCGCGCAGCAGCGGGCAGACGACTATCGTCATGGAAGCGCCGGCAGCCGTATCGGGATGACCGCCTACCGCGCCCCTTATAACGCCGTCGGAGCCTGTCATTACATTGACGTTGAAGTCGGTGTCGACCTCGAGCGCGGAGAGTATGACAAAGTCAAGCTGGTTGACGGCAGCGCCCTTGTTCACGTAGCTTGCGTAGTAGCTGGCGTCGATCTGCTGATGGAAGCGGTTGTTCTTAACGGAGTTGGCGGCGATAAGATCAAAGCTCTGCACGTCAAGTATCTTCTTGACGAGACCTTCCTCGTGCATCTGCACTATCTGACCGGTGATGCCGCCGAGGGCAAAGCGGCACTTGATGCCGTCCCTTATCATGCTGTCACGCAGATACCTTGCGACTGCGAGGGATGCGCCGCCGGAGCCCATCTGCATTGAGAAATTATCCTTGAAGTAGCCGCTCGCCTCGATTGCCTTGGTGGCGTACTGAGCGATAAGCAGCTCCTTGGGGTTCTTGGTATAGCGGGTCGCGCCGCTCATTATGCCGTTGGGATCGCCTATATTGTCGACCTTGACAACGAAATCCACCTGACTCTCGGGGATGCCGAAGGGGGTGTTGGGGTAGCTCACAAGGTGATCGGTGATTATGATGCACTTATCGGCATAGAGCGCATCGAGCTTTGCATAGCCGAGAGAACCGCAGCAGGAGGAGTTCTCCTCATCACGGTTGTAGCCGTTGGCGTTGCCGTAAGGATCGCAGCTGGGAGCGCCGAGGAAAGCGACGTCGATATGCAGCTCGCCGGTCTCGATAGCGGCAGCCCTGCCGCCGTGGGAGCGGAATATTACGGGGAAGTCCATAAGGCCGTGGCTTATGGCGTCGCCGAGCTTGCCCCTGAGACCGCTGGTCTCAATGTGGCTGATAACGCCGTTTTTAATGTGCTCTATGAGGGGCCAGTGGCAGTCGGTAAGGCTGCTTGCGGCGACGGTCAGGTTTTTAATGCCCATCTTGGCGATTATATCCATTACCATGTTTACAACGTAATCGCCGTTGCGGAAATGGTGGTGGAAGGAGATCGTCATGCCGTCCTTCAAGCCGACCCTCTTTATTGCCTCCTCGAGGTCGGGCAGCACCTTCTTGGAGGAGTGCTGACGCTCGTCAAAGCTGACGTGGTTCTTATCCTGTAAATTGGTCTCGTTATAGGCGCCGTGGCAGGCGGAGACCTCTTTTATATGAGGAATGGAATTGAAATCAAACATAGCCTTAAACCTCCTCTACGGTGATGGTCTTTGCACGCTCGGCCATCTCGATAAGATACTTTGCCCTTGCAACAACGGGCTTGTCTATCATCTTGCCGTTCAGGCTTGCTACGCCGGAGCCCCTTGCGTTTGCCTCGGCGATGGCGTCCATAATGGCGTGCGCCTTTTTGAGGTCCTTCTCGGAGGGAGTGAATACCGCGTGAAGAGGAGCGATCTGGCGGGGGTTGATGACGGATTTACCGTCAAAGCCCATCTTGCGGATCATGGTCGCCTCGTTGATGAAGCCCTCCTCGTTATTGACGTCGGAATAGACGGTGTCAAGCGCCATGATGCCCGCCGCCTTCGCAGCGTTTACTATCATGCCGCGGGCGAACATAAGCTCGACGCCCTCGGGGCTTCTGGTGGTCTTTAAGTCCGTAACGTAATCCTCTGCGCCGAGTGCGATACCGATGAGGCGCTTGGAGGCAAATGCAATCTCGCGTGCGTTCAGAACGCCGTTCGCGCTCTCTATGGCTGCCATCATGCCGGTGGAGCCCACCTCAATGCCTGCCTCGCGCTCGATGCGCTCGATCTCACGCTCGCAGTCGATAACGTCCTGCGCGCTGTCGGTCTTGGGCAGCCTGATGACGTCGGGGCGCGCCCTGACTATCGCTTCGAGGTCTGCAATGCCGAGGCCGGAGGAGAGGTCGTTAATACGGACGACGAGCTCCTTGGAGCCGTAGTTCAGGGTGGTCAGAGCCTTGTAAACGAGGAAGCGCGCCGAATCCTTTTCGGTGATGGAAACGCTGTCCTCAAGGTCGAACATGATGGAATCGCTGCCGTAGATGTGCGCGTCCCTGATCATGCCGGGATTGTTGCCCGGTACAAAAAGCATGCTTCTCCTCAATCTGCTCATTTTGCGCCTCCGTTCTTCCAAACAAAATCGGTGGACTGCGCGCCGCGGTAAGCGGCGGCAAGAGTGCGGGCGGCAACGGTGCAATCCAAAGCGCCCTTGTCAACGGCGTCAACATAAGCGCGGGTGACGCCCAGCTCGCCGAGGGTCTCCAGAATGACCTTCTCGATCTGCTTGCCGAACTGATGCATGACCTGACTTTCAAGCGAGAGCTCAATGCCGTCGGTATCCTTGGGCTCGACCCTAACGATAATATCGCTGGATTCCATGGTGCCGGCAACACCCGTCGTGATGATTTCCATAACGAAAAATACCTCCGTTTTCGTATGTTCTTATAATGGTCATGAGGCGCGTGCGCAAAAACGCAGACCACGCCACATAACATTCCAAGCTATATAGTAACTCATATCGAAGGATTTTTCAAGCGGAAATCGCCTCTTTATTTAATAATACAATGCAATATATAAAATCATCTGGTATAATGATGCCGACAGGAAGCAAGGAGGACAAGGCAATGTGTACGCTGAAAGAAAGAGGACCCCTGCGCGACGAGAGCGGGCTGACCGAGGAGGAGTTCCTGCGGGGTTATGATATGACGAAATACCCG
>CALEPU010000010.1 GCA_937913075.1 uncultured Clostridia bacterium | reverse complement strand
CGACAGTTCTGTCAAGGTGAATATGATGAGCGTCGTTCATGCGACCACCACCGTCAATCTGACGCGCAGCGTAGCCAGAGTGACCGGAAAGTAAATGTAACTTTTCTGTGTCGGTGCCGTAACCTATTTATTTTTGCGAAATTATAGGTTATAATTCAGGCAACGGTTCTGCAAAGAGAGGTGTTGACATGGCGGACACACTGGAGAAGATCAAACAAATCGAAAAGGAATTGGAAGCTCTTCCTGTCGGATATATCTCCAGAAAGATCATCAGCGGTAAAGAACGCTTCTATCTGCAATGGATGGAAAATGGTAAGCTGAAAAGCAAATATATCAAGGCATCGGAACTGGATACGATCACCGAGCAGGTAGAAAAAAGGAAGCGGCTCCAAAGCGAATTAAAGATGCTCAAAGACACTCCCGAGGGAGTGTGCGACTCCAATCTCAAGCGAAAGGCGGCGAGGAACATGACGAGTATTACAGGAACGCTTATGTCAGAAGATACAGTCATCGCCGCTGTGAAAAACGGCGAAATCACAGAAAGCAACGACGCGCTCCTTCCTTTGTATCTGAAAAGTGCGCGATATCGTGCTTTTTGCAGCATAAACGGGCTGCCGAACAAGCGGCAGCCCGTAAAGGGAGCGATGTTACCGGAGCGGGGTGGCACTTGCAGCCCGAGGGCGGCAATTCGCTTATGCCATACCGGAGCCGGTCAAAGCAGCATACAGCAGGGAGACAGGATCGTCCTGCGAATACTGCGGTACGTAAACACCGTAAAAGCGAACGTAAAAGTATATCGCGATGGCAAGGAAGGCGAGACCCGTGAAGAATATGAAGGAATAGTTCTTGACCTTCTTCTCGGCCTTTTGCTTTTTATACTCCCTGTAAGGCACATACTCGTTTTGCAGAAAGGGCAGGAAAATATCCTTAAGCCCACGCAGACCGTAGGTGAGACCGGTGAACAGCCCCATATTGTAAACGAGCACGAGACCGGAGGCGGCGACGAGTATTACACCTGCTACGGTGAACCCGTCACACAGGAGGCGGTATCTCTCCGCCTGTGTCTCCGCAATGGAGTACCAGTGTCCTTTCAGATAGACGCCGACTATCGCAGCGCCTAACGCGGCGCATACCAGTATGCCGACGATATACCTTATGAGCCTGACCCTACCTTCGCTCAAAAGCCGAACTCCTCATTGTAGCGGGCGGCCTCTTCATCGTTGCAGAGGACGAAATGCCCGGGAACGAGCTCGCGCAGAGTGGGCTGCTGCTGACTGTAATCGTGAGCGGCAATGGGGTTGTAGACTATCCTCTTGCGAACCTTCTCAGCATGGGGATCGGGAAGAGGTATTGCCGAAAGCAGCGACCTTGTGTAGGGGTGAACAGGGTGAGCGAAGAGCTCATCCGTATCCGCCAGCTCGACCATCTTGCCGTAGTACATAACGCCGATACGGTTGGAGAAGTACTTAACGACGGAAAGATCGTGCGCTATGAAGAGAATGGTCAGACCGAGCTTTTCGCGCAGCTCATTAAGCAGGTTGATTACCTGAGCCTGAACGGAAACGTCCAGAGCGGAAACGGGCTCGTCGGCGATAAGCAGATCGGGCTGCATTATTACGGCGCGCGCTATGCCGATACGCTGACGCTGACCGCCGGAGAACTCATGCGGGTAACGACCGGCGTGCTCACGCACGAGACCTACCAACTCGAGCATCTCATAAACCTTCTCGTCAATATACTCCTGATCCTTTATGCCGTTGATGATAAGACCTTCGGCAATGATCTCGCGGACCGTCATACGGGGATCGAGCGAGGCTATGGGATCCTGGAATATCATCTGAATTTTGGTGATGAGCTTAGTCTTCTTGGCGACGGTAAGCGCGGCCTTATACTCCTTTTTAAGAGAGGCAAGCTCATCGCCCGTGGCCTTGGCAAGCTTGGGCTCGTACTCGGTCTTTGTCTTCTCGATGAGGGTCTTTGCATACTCCCTGTCGGAATGCTTATGGTCGAAGTTGGCAGCCTTGATCTTGGCGCTCGCGTCGGCGGCGAGCTTTTCGACCTCCGCCTTCTTCTCTGCGACCTTCGCCTCAAGCTCGGCCTTGTTTTCGGTAGCCTTGGCTGCCTCCTTGGTAAGGCTTGCGAGCTCCTTGCGGGCATTCTTCAGCTCGGTCCTGATGCCGGCGGTACCGGCACAGATACGCTGACCCTTAAAGTAGATAGAGCCGGAGGTAATGTTGTAAATCTTGATTATGGAACGGCCGGTAGTCGTTTTGCCGCAGCCGGACTCGCCGACGAGACCGAAAACCTCGCCCTTTTTGATGTCAAAGCTGACGTCGTCGACTGCCTTGGTGGGCCCGAAATACTGGCACAGATGCTCAACACGGAGAAGGACTTCTTCATTGTTGTTTTCAGGCATTCTGCTCACCTCCCATGCGCTTTGCGTTCATACGGTTGATCCTGTCGGTAATGGCCTTGGGGGTCTCAACCTTGGGTGCATCGGGATGCAGCAGCCAGGTTGCCGCCCAGTGGGTATCGGAGACCTGGAACATGGGGGGCTGCTCCTCGAAGTCTATCTTCATGGCGTACTTATTGCGCGCTGCGAAGGCGTCGCCCTCGGGAGGATAGATCATGTTGGGAGGAGTACCGGGGATAGCATCCAGCTTCTCCTTGGTATCGAGATCGGGCATGGAGGACAGCAGCGCCCAAGTATAGGGATGACGGGGATCGTAGAAGATATCGTCAGCGGTGCCGTACTCAACTATCTTGCCGGCGTACATAACGGCTATATCGTCCGCCATGTTTGCGACAACGCCCAGATCGTGGGTGATGAATATAATGGAAAGGTTACGCTCCGCCTTGAGCTCGTTGATGAGCTCAAGTATCTGGGACTGAATGGTAACGTCAAGCGCGGTGGTGGGCTCGTCACAGATAAGAATTTCGGGGTTAGCGGCGAGGGCGATAGCAATAACTATCCTCTGACGCATACCGCCGGAGAACTCGAACGGATACTGGTTGTAACGAAGCCTCGGCTCGTGGATACCGACCTCCTTCATGAGCTTGATGGCCTTCTCCTTCGCCATACCCTTGGTAACGCGGTAGACGACGAGGGAAGCCTCCTCCTTGAAGTGATCGATAAGATCGCTGGTACGCTTGTCGAAATCGACGGGAGTATTTATATACTCGTTATAATGCTCATTGAGACGATCGACAACGTGTACTATATTGCCGCGCAGATCCTCGGGTGCGTAGACCACCTTGGGGACGACCTTCCACGTGACCGTTTTGCCCCTTGCGATTAGCCTGTCGCGCTTGGCGCTCTGGCGGGCAAACCTGGCCTCCTCCTTGGGGTTGCGCTTGACGTAGTAGAACAGCTTATCAATGCCGTTCAGCACAGCGGAGCGGAAGGTATACGCGGTGGAATCCTTGATGTACTCAAGCTTGTCAATGGACTCCTCCACCATGTCGGAGACCTCCTTGGCGTACTTGTTGCCTGCGCTCTTTTCAAACTCGGCGCCGAAGAAGCTGCGGGCCTCGGCAAGCTTGGGCAGCAGCGCCTTTTTGCTTTCAAGACGCTTGTTGTAGGAATGCTCAACGCCGGACTTCGCCAAAGAGAAGAACTCGTTCATGAAGTTCTCATCGGTGTAAGCCTTTGCGACCTCATTGAGCTCGTCAACGGGCTTGGTAAGGTCGGCGTCCTGACAATAGAGCTTGTAATAGCCGATGTTCATGAAGTCGGGCTTGGGCTGCTCAACTATCTCGTTAAGCAGATCCTCAAGCTTGTTTACCGTCGCAACGACGGGCTCCATGTTATTCTCCTTGGAGCGATAGGCGGCGCGAACCGCGATAAGCTCACTGCGGACGGTCTGGATGCGGTCGTCAAGCTTGCTTGTCAGGAAATGGTTCTTGATATGCCCGAGCCTGTTGATGAAATCACGAAGCTGAGCCTTGACATCAAGCTTTTGATTTTTGCTTGCGAGGAAGAGAAAATCCTCAACGAGCGAATCAAGATCCTGAGCGTTGGTGGAGGCGATGTTGTAGGCGTTCTCAAGATGGTTGCTCTCGATCGTGAACTTATCGAAGGTCTTGACCATAGAGTTGATCCTCGCTTCGTTCTCGGGCTGAGCCTCTATCATGTTGGTCTTCAGCTCGGCAAGCAGAGTCTTAAACTCACGCTTTGCCTCGCGCCTGTTGAGCTTGCTTTTCAGCAGGGTCGCCTCGGTGATCTGCTTACCTATCTTAACTATGGGGTTAAGGGAGGAGAGCGGATCCTGGAATATCATTGCTATCTTATCACCGCGGATATGATGGAATTCCTCCTCGGAGATCTTTAACAGATCCTTTCCGTCGAAGAATATCTCACCGCCCTCGATGATGGTGTTGCCTGCCAGTATGCCCTGTATAGCCTTTGCCGTGACGGATTTGCCCGAGCCGGACTCGCCGACTATGGCGAGGGTCTTGCCGCGCTGAAGGTCAAAGCTGATGTCACGAACGGCTTTAAGGGTACCGGTCTGAGTGCGGAAGGAGACTTTAAGGTCTTTTACTTCAAGTATATTATCCATATGTTAGTCCTCCACGTTACGCAGCGAGGGATTGAACGCATCGCGCAGACCGTTGCCGAAGAGGTTGAACGAGATCTCCAGCAGGGAGATGAATATTGCCGGCAGCAGCATCAGATGCGGGTAGTTCGTCCAGATGGAGGAAGCATCCGCCAGCAAGGTACCGAGCGAGGTGCTCGACGCGCTGCCCAGCTTAACTATACCGAGGTAAGAAAGCATACTCTCGTTGAATATTACGCCGGGGATGATCAGTGCCGCAGAGGTAACGATCGTGCCGAGGGAGTTCGGGAATACGTGCTTCCAGATAAGGCGATTGTCCTTTGCGCCGAGTGTCTTCGCGGCGAGAACGAATTCCTGATGCTTGAAGCGGTAGAACTGGGTTCTCACTCGGTAAGCGATGCCTATCCATCCGTTTAATATGTATGCGAATATAAGGCATGGGATAGCTCCGAGCTTTGCGGAGAGGTGGATCTGGAACAGCGTAGCGATGACAATGAAGGGGATGCCGCCGAGAATATCGGTGATACGCTCCATGACAAGGTCGACTGCGCCGCCGTAATAACCCTCGATAGCGCCGTAGACAGCGCCGATGATGAAGTTGATAACGGAAACGGATACTGCGAGCAAAAGGGAGAGCCTGAGACCGCCGGCAAGCCTCAGCATCAGGTCATAGCCCTGAGAGTCGGTGCCGAAGGCGTAATTGGGCTCTATGCCGCCGTTCTGGTAACGGTACCAGTTGTAGTAGAGAACGCGGATCTTGAGCTGAGCGGTCTCATGGGTGCCGCCGCCGGTATATACCCAGTAAACGGGGTTGCCGTCAGCGTCGCGCATGTAGTTCTCCTCGAGGATCATATCCTCGCTGTACTCAATGGTCTTAGCCTTGCCGTTCTCGTTTACGGTGACGGGCGCGTTCTTCTTCATTTTGAACCAGTTGTTCGCGTCGCTGTCGTCGCCGTTGTTCCACTCATTATCCTCAATGAGCGGATAAAGGATGTGAATGCCGTATTCCTCCTCGAAGGCCTGTATGCTCGCAAGCTCGGACTGCTTGATGCTTTTATACATGAAGCCGACGTTGAGGTAATCGTCTATACGGGCAGTGTAATAAGTCTTTTCCTTTTTGGTTGCATCGATCTTAACGAAGGAATTTTTGATGGCGATGATGGGCTGATACTCGCTCTCCATGCCTTCCTTGATGGAGATGCCGCCCTTGCCCTCCCAATCGAGAGCGGCGACGCCGATGCCCTGAGCAAAGGCAAGACCGACCTCGGAGAAGTCGCGGTTGGAGCCGCCGTCAGCAATGCCGTAAGGACGGAGCCAAGTTATCCTCGGGCTCTTCTTGGCATAGAAGGCGTCCATAAAGTTATTTGCATGGCTGGTGAACAGAGGCGCAACTATCGAGAACAGGCAGATGATAAGTATGATTATCATTGCGACGACGGAGGCCTTGTTCTTGCGGAACCTTATCCATGCGTCCTTGAAATAGCCTATCGGCTTATCATCGAATTTCTTGTCCGTCAGACGCTCGTTAATGTTGACGAACTCAAACTTATCGGACGAAAGCTTTTTAATTTCTGCTGCCATATTACTTCTCTCCCATTCTTATGCGAGGATCGATAAAGCCATAGGAAAGGTCCGTAACGATACCTGCAAGAAGTCCGATGAACGTATAGAAGATACAGTCCATCATGAAGACGTCGTAATCCAGCAAATTTATCGACTTGATGTAAAGCTGGCCGACGCCGGGAATGGCGAAGATCTGCTCTATGACGAGAGAACCGCCAAGCAGCGCGATGAGCTCGGAAAGAATGCTCGGGAGAATGGGGACCATGGCGTTCTTCAGCGCGTGACGGCTGGTAGCCTGCGCACGGGTAAGACCCTTGGTCCTTGCCAGCAGCATGTACTCGCTCGTCAGCGACTCGGTCAGCTCTGCACGGACGAAGCGGCAGTAGCCGGCGATGGAGCCGAAGGAGAGGGAGATGATGGCGGGTATCATGGACACGAACATCTTCCAAGTGAAGTAGGAGCCGCCCGCATCCGCCAGCGAATACAGCGTCAGCGGCAGCAGGTCAAGCTTGAAGTACAGGAAGTACTGTACAAGGAATGCGTAAACATAGCTTGGGACGGAAATGAAAACCATAACAAGAGTACTGATAAGATGATCGTCCCACTTATTCTTGCGGACCGCAGCATAAATACCGAATAAAATGCCAAGCGGAACAGATAATATCATTGAATAGAAGTTGACCATAACGGTCGGGAGAAGACGGCTCGTCAAAACCTTGAGTGCGGGAGTTCGGTATTCGATCTTCCACGAGGTGCCGAAATCACCTTCTGTAATGATGTTTTTGAGGTAGATAGCGTATTGCTTGAGCAATGGCTCGTTATAGCCAAGCGCCTCCCAGCGCATTTTTATTGCCTCAGCCTGGTTCTTGTCCGTTGGCATTTCAACGGGAAGAACACGGATGAGCATGAAGGTTATCGTTACTATCACGAAGAACGTGAAGAACATTAGCAACAACCTTTTAAGGACGTATTTTCCCACTGTTTATCTCTCCTGTCTCCTATTGGAATAGGGAAACCACTTTAGCTGCTTCCGAAGCGAAACGGATATGCAAAGTGTGCTTCTAAACGAATTGTAAGTCCTGTATTAATGTGCTATTCCGGAGGGGGGAGTCCCCCCTCCGGAAGATGTGGCAATGTTTAATTAACCGGATACCACAAGAGCACCGTTAATTATTCATAGCTGAGGTAGCCGCCCTGAGAGGCAACAAAGTCAGTCCACTCAGCGTCGCTGTAGTTGTAGGTCATGAGCTCAAGACCGCCCCAACCGTAAGCGAGGTTGTAATCGGGGGTAATGAACTGAGCCTTGTAAGCGAGCAGGGTGCAGCTTGTGGAGGTAGCAAGAGGAATACGGTAAACCTTCTTGAGGTAAGCCTCCTCCATCTGAGCGGTGATCTCGAGCTTGGTCTCGTTGGACTCACCGGCGAAGCGACCGGTACCGAGCATGGAAGCGGACCAATCCTGCCAGGTCATGGTGACTTCCTCACCGTTGACCTCGAGGGTCAGGGTCTCGGTGGAAGGATCCCAGCAAGCAGCCTCATGGATGTCAACGTAGGTGGGATCGCAGTATACGCGGAAGTTACGGAAGGGATAGAGCTGAGCGCCGCCCCATGCGCCGTAGCCGATAGCGAAATCGCCGCCGGGAACCGCAGAGTAACGATCCTCAACGTTGCCAAGAGCATCGAGGGTGATGTGACCGAAGCCGGAGCCCTCGGCAGCAGCGTTGATGTACTTGTTGAAGAGCTCAACCTGCTTGTTCTCGGCAGAGGACATAGCGCCCTTCATGTAAGCGATACGGATGTAGATCTCCTCGCCCTCGGTGTAGAGGCCGTCGGCAACAAGCTCTTCACAAGCCTGCTTCATGAGCTCCTGAGCAAGGGTAAGGTTGTAACCGGTGATGGACTTATAAGCATCCTTCAGGGTCGCATAGGGAGTGCCGGGGCCGTACTCTACCTCGTAGAAGTTGCAGATAGCCTGCATGGCGGGATCGGAGCTCCTGTAAGCGGACTCGGGATCATTATAGAAGTCATAGTAGTAAGAGGTGTTCATCAGGCCGAAGCTGGGCTTGTAGCCGGCGGTAGCGGTAACCCACTCAGCACGGTCGATGGAGTAGCTGAACGCACGACGGAAGTTGGTGTTGGAAAGAACAACGGAATTGGTGTTGCCCTTGGAGTTATCCATCTCCTGCAGAGCCTCAACGTCGGTGTTGAAGAAGAAGGACATGGTGTAGGACTCGTCAGCCTTGTAGAGCTGCTCGGACTTACCGTAGGTGGGAAGATCCTCGCTGGTGGGAGCCCACTCGGTGAGCTCGCCCTTCAGGAACGCCTGCTTTGCAGCGTCATCATCCATAACGTCAATGACGATACGGGTGGTCTGATACCTCTGAACATGCTCGCCGTTTACAAGGTAATCGGTGTAGGATACGAGAGCGCCGTTCTCGTCCTCCTCCCAGCCGTACCAGTTGGGGTTCTGAACGAAGACGATCTGCTTATCCTTCTGGAGGGAATCCAGCATGTAGGGACCGTAGGACATGGTGTTGGAGACCTCGGTGCCGTAGTCGGTGGTCTTCAGCGTGCCGGTGGTGTCGAAGCCGGCCTCATAGTAAGGACCGTATACGAGCCAGGTGCTGGTGCAGGAGGTGAGGAAGTAGTAATAGTCGATAGCTGCTTCGTTGACATACCTGATGGTGTAATCGTCTACCTTGTAGCAGCCGACGGTCTCATCGTAATCGGCGTCGGCCATGGGTACGCCGTAGATCAGGTAGTTGGGCAGATCCTCCTCGGTCTCCTGCCAATTGGGGTTGCCGGTGGTAACGGGAGCGAAGAGATCGTAAGACTCATCGGTGAGGGGCACAAGACCGTTCTCATCCATGAGAGCTACGAGGTCATCCCAAGTGTCGAGCGCCAGGGCGGAGTCGCCGTAATTCTCAGCGTAATACTTGAGGGTCTGACCGCCAAGCCACTCGCTGAGGGACATACCGACTGCCCAGTATACCTTGTAGCCTTCGGGGGTCAGGTACTGACCGTCTTCACCGACGGTAAGATCCTCGAAGGTGTAACCGGCGGCAATAGCGTTCTCGGTCCAAGCGTCGGAGCCCTGATAGAAGTAGGCAAAGCCGCCCGCAACAGCGGACTCACCGGTGTAATACAGGTTAGCACGGTAGTTGCGCATCTCGGGGTCGAGCAGCATCTTCATGGAGTAGATGTAGCTGTCGGCGTTGATGGGGGTGCCGTCCTGCCACTTGGCTTCGGGATTGAGCTTGATCTCGAAGACATAGCCCTGGGTGACCTCGGAAGGATCCTTGCCGCCAAGATCTACGTTGTACTTCGTCAGGTCATCCTGATGCTCGGCGGTGACGTCGGTGATCTCGGTGGCCATCTCATAGACCCACTGATAGATACCCTCTTCGGTGTCCTCAGCCTGCATCGTTACGAAGGGGCTGGAGAGGTAACCGAGGATAGCGTCATCGGCGCTGGTCTCCCAGGTGTGGGGGTTCCAGTTGTTGCCGAGAGAGGTGGAATAAGTATTGTAGGTGTAGGTGGGAATCTCACCGGGAGTTACGGGAGCTTCGGTAGCATCGGTACCGGGTGCAGCCGTGTTTTGCGCATCGGGCGCCTTGGTGGGATTGGTGGTCTCGCCGCCGTTGTTGTGGCAGGCAGCAAGAGAAACAATCATAACAAGAGCCAGAAGCATTGCCAAAAGTTTCTTCATTTTTGTTCCTCCTATTGATTTTGTATTCTATAAATGCCGACGCATAAAGACACAGCATTTATATAATCACGGACTAATTATACAGAGCGCTCATAACCTTGTCAAGATATATTTTAAAATTCTACATGATTTTGAGTATATTTTACTGCCTCAAACGGGAGAAAATGCCCGATTTTACTTAATTTTACGCCGACGGACCCGGCGGCGGACCCCGCCTTCCCCTCGGCGGAGGGTCACGGCGTAAAGCAATAACTACCTATTAGATATGCAGCAGCCTTCGTGAGCATGAGGACAATGCAAAAAGCGCGCTTCCGCTCGGTTCCGTATATAGTATATCATCTGCACGGTGAAAATGCAACAGTCAAAATAATTTTTTCGGCAGGCTCCCGCAATAAGTTTCCGCATAATACAAAGCATTTCCTTGACGCGGGCGCATAAGTATAATATAATATTAATTGTCGAAAATTCAACGGGCGGCATATTCGACGGCAGGAGCTGTGCCGCTTTTAAAAAGAAAGGAGAAGGATGGGCAAAAGAGTTGGTGACAGGAAGGACGGCGTGCTGCTGCGCGATCTGGATTCCATGCACTTCATAGTGCCGCTTATATACCCAAACAGGTGCGATAACGAGGCTTTCATATCCGAGTGTATCGACCTGACGAACGCCGCGGCATACCTTGGCAGGCTGAATTCCGAAGATCCCGAGTACAAGTACAACGTATTCCAGCTTATAGTCACCGCCGTATTGAAGACGCTGGCGCTGCGGCCCAAGATGAACCGCTTTATCGCCAACAAGAACACCTATCAGAGGAACGAGCTTTCTGCATCGTTCGTAGTCAAAAAGCTGTTTAAGGATGACGGTGCGGAGGCGCTTGCTTTTATACACGCCAAGGACAGCGACAACCTTTTCAGCATCCACAACGAGATCTACCGTCAGGTATCCGAGTGCCGCAGTGAGAAAAAGGACGGATCTACGGAGAGCATGGATATGTTCAACAAGATGCCTCGCTTTATATCGAAGGCGATAGTCAATTTCATCTGCTGGCTCGACCGTCACGGCTGGGTACCCTCCTCGCTTATCGCCACCGACCCTTATTATTCCTCGGTGGTACTGACCAATCTGGGCTCCATTAAGCTTCATTCCGGTTATCATCATCTTACAAATTGGGGCACAAATTCGGTCTTTGTGATAGTGGGTGAGAGGAAAAAGCGCCCGTTCTACAACGATGACGGCAGCTTTACGGTGCGCGACAGCATCGACCTCGGGCTTACCATCGACGAGAGGATCGCCGACGGCTACTATTATTCCAAAACAGTTCGGCTTTTGAAAACGCTCCTTGAAAATCCCGAGCTGCTTGAGACCGCATTGAGCGAGAAAGTCGATTATTAAATGAGTGAAATAAAAGTTAATACCCCATGGGCGGAGCACATGGACGGGATACCCATGCACCTCGACTACTATCAGGGGACTATGTTCGAGATGGTAGAAGACGTTGCAAAGCGTTACCCCGACAATACAGCCTTTGAGTTCATGGGCAAAAAGACCACCTACCGCAAAATGGTGCAGGAGGTTGAAAAATGCGCCAAGGCCTTGAAGACCATCGGCGTCAGGGAGAACGACAAGGTCACCATAGCCATGCCCAACTGCCCGCAGGCTATCTATATGTTCTACGCGGTAAACCTCGTCGGCGCGATTGCCAACATGATCCATCCCCTTTCCGCAGAAAAGGAGATAGAGTTCTACCTTAACGAGTCGGAGAGCGTGACCGCGATAACGCTCGATCAGTTTTACAACAAGTTCGAGAGCATAAGGCAGAATACGAAGGTCGTAAACATCATCATCGCCAGCGTAAAGGACGAGCTCGCGCAGCCCATAAAGGCGGGCTATATGCTGACGGCGGGGCGCAAGATACAGAAGATACCCGCCGACGCGCCGGTCATCCGATGGAAAGAGTTTATGAACATGAGCCGCATGTGCTTTTACAACTACAAGGTAAAGCGCAGGGCGGAGGATCCTGCTGTAATTCTCTATTCCGGCGGCACGACGGGCACCACCAAGGGCATAGTGCTGACCAACCTCAACTTCAACGCCTTGGGTCAGCAGGTAATAGCCGCCAACCCCATGTTCAGCGTCGGCGACAGGATGCTCGCTGCGATGCCGCTCTTCCACGGCTTCGGTCTGGGCGTATGCGTGCATACCATGCTCTCGCAGGGCGGCAGATGCCTGCTCATACCGAGGGTCACCCCCAAGGAGTACGCAAAGCAGATCGTCAAGTGCAATTTCGTCGCGGGCGTGCCTACGCTTTACGAGGCCCTGCTGCGTCTTGACAAGATGGAAAAGGCCGATCTCAGTAAGCTGAAGGGCGTATTCTCCGGCGGCGACTCGCTGTCGATAGAGCTCAAAAAGAAGCTCGATAAATTTCTGAAGGAGCACAACGCCGCCGTGCCGGTTCGCGAGGGCTACGGCACTACCGAGACGGTCACCGCCTGCTGTCTGACTCCGCCGCATACCTATAAGGAGGGCAGCATAGGCGTGCCCTTCCCCGATACCTACATTAAGATAGTCAAGCCCGATACGGATGAGGAGCTGCCCTACGGCGAGGAGGGCGAGATACTGCTTGCCGGCCCCACCGTAATGAAGGAATACATGAAGCATCCCGACGAGACGGCGCAGACGCTCCGCACTCACGCGGACGGGCTCACCTGGGTCTACACGGGCGACCTCGGCGTTATGGATAACGAGGGCTTCATCTACTTCAAGGGCAGGGCAAAGAGGATGATAATCTCCTCCGGCTACAACGTGTATCCCGGTCAGATAGAGAATATCCTCGACGCCAACGAAAAGGTGCAGATGAGCTGTGTCATAGGCGTGCCCGATCCCTACCGCATTCAAAAGGTAAAGGCTTTCGTTAAGCTCGCCGCAGGCGTGCCGGCAAGCGAGGGCACCAAGCAGGAGCTCATGGATTACTGCCGCAGGAACATCGCCAAGTATGCCATGCCCTACGATATAGAGTTCAAGGACGATATGCCCAAGACCCTCGTCGGCAAGGTAGCCTACCGCGTGCTCGAGGAGGAAGAGCTGGCGAAGATGAAGGAGAACGAGGGTTGATATTAACCGCCGCTCCGCGCCTCCGCCCCATTTGTCACATCTCCGTCATAATAAACGGTTGCGTTTTGCTTCGGGGCATGATATAATATATCCAGACAAATGGATGGAATTGCCGCCCCTCATTCGGGCGGCGCACATTACAAGAAAGGAGTTGGAACATATGCGTATTTCCATCACCGGCAAAAACATTGAGATCTCTGAGTATCTGCGCGATCTTGCCGAGAAGAAAATGTCAAAGCTCGAAAGATACTTCCCCGCGGATACGGTCGCGCAGGTAACTATGGCAGTTGAAAAGAACCGCCACATCGTCGAGGTCACCATCCCATACTCCGGCGGCATTATAAGGGGCGAGGAGGTCACCGGCGATATGTATGCCAGCATCGACAACGTGATCGCCAAGCTCGAGCGGCAGATAATCCGCTATCGCACCAAGCTGGAGAAGAATTTGAAGGCAGAGGCGTTCAACGAGCCCGTGCCCGAGCTTGAGGAGGAGGATGAAGGTCCCGCGGTCGTTAAGGTAAAGCGCTTCTCCATAAAGCCCATGAGCGTTGACGAGGCAGTGCTCCAGATGGAGCTTTTAGGTCACTCCTTCTTCGTGTTCACCAATGCCCAGACGGAGGACATCAACGTGCTTTACAAGAGAAAGGACGGCAACCTCGGTCTTATCGAGCCCGAATAAACCGAATATCGGTGCAAGGCAGGCGCAAGGCCTGCCTTTTTGATTGACAACTTACCGTTTTCGGGCTATGATATACAGGTAAAAAATCGTTCTAAAAGGAGGAAACTTATTTTGAACATTGAAGTCAACACCACCGTATCCGGCTTCCGCGTAGAGCGGATACGCTTTTCCTCGGAGCTCGGCGGCAATTTCGTCGGGATGGCGCACGTTAAGACGGGCGCCCGGCTCTGCTGGGTCGACAACGGCGACTCGAACAAGCTCTTCTGCATAGGCTTCAAGACCCTGCCCGAGGACTCCACCGGCGTATTTCACATTTTGGAGCACAGCGTGCTCTGCGGCTCCGAAAAATACCCCGTAAAGGAGCCCTTTGTCGATTTGATGAAGAGCTCTATGAATACCTTTTTGAACGCGATGACCTTTCAGGACAAGACCATATACCCCGTTTCCAGCCGCAACGAGAGGGATTTTTTGAACCTGACGAGCGTTTATCTCGACGCGGTGTTCGCGCCGCGCTGCGTGATAGACCCCAACGCCTTCCGTCAGGAGGGCTGGCACCTTGAGGTCGGCGAGGACGGCAAGCCCTTTATAAACGGCGTCGTCTACAACGAGATGAAGGGCGCTACAAGCGGCATCGACGACATTCTGGGCGAGGGTATGCATGCGCTGCTCTTCCCCGATAACTGCTACGGCTTCAACTCCGGCGGCGAGCCTGCCAATATCCCCGAGCTCACCTATGATATGTACAAGGCGATGTATCATAAGTATTACCATCCCTCTAACGCATACATTTTCCTCGACGGCGCAGTGCCCTTGGAGAAGACGCTCTCACTGATAGACGGCTACCTCGACAGATTCGAGAGGCAGGAGGCTCTGCACGAAATTCCCCTCCAGCAGCCCCGCGTCGGTGAAAGCACGCTCTATTACGAGATCGGCGCAGACGAGAATGAGAAGCGCCGCGCCGCGCTGAGCTTCGGCAGGATCTGCGGGGATTGGTCTGATAAGCGCATGCAGATGATGACAGAGATACTCTGCGCTCTGCTTGCCGACACCAACGAGGCTCCCCTTAAACGTGCCATACTCGCCGAGGGGCTCGGCGACGACGTCGATCTCAGCTTGGAGGACGGCGTGTATCAGCCCGTGCTTATGCTCACCGTCCGCAATACCGACGAGGACAGGAAGCAGGCTATACTCGATAAGACCGCCGAGGTCGTGAGAGAGCTCTTGGCCAAGGGGCTCGATAAGGAGCTTTTGACCGCGCAGATCAACCGCTATGCCTTCCGCGTTAAGGATAAGGAGCCCGCGGGGCTCATTCGCTGCATCACGAGCTACAATTCCTCGCTGTACGGCGGCGACCCGATGCTCTACCTTGAATATGACGAGGATATCGCGGCGCTGCGCAAGGCTGCCGAGGGCGACGGCTTTGATAAGCTGCTTGCGGAATTGCTCGATCCCGATAAGCTTTCCGTCCTTACCGTGCTGCCCTCCAAGACCCACGGCGAAAAGCTGCGCGAGGAGGAGGCCGCGCGTGCCGAGGCAATGCTTTCCGCTATGAACGATAACGAGAAGCAGGAGCTTGCCGCGGCTAATGAAAGGCTCCATGCCTGGCAGGATGCGCCCGACGATCCCGAGGATACCGCAAAGCTGCCCGTGCTCCCGCTTTCCGAGGTAGGAGCCGAGCCCATGTACACGCCCACCGAGCTGCACGAGGAGGGCGGCGTCACCGTAATGTATCACCCCGTCCCCTCGCAGGGCATAACCCATATTAACCTCTATTTCAACCTCTCCGAGCTTACGCTGCCCGAGCTCTCGGCCGCGCAGGTCATGACTAAGCTTTTGTCCAAGCTGCCCACGGCAAAGCACGATACCGCCGAGCTGCAAAAGCTTATCAAGACCTATATCGGCAGGCTCCATTTTGACGTTAGGCCTGCCTCGCACGGCAGCAAGAGCTGTACCCCGTACCTCGCGGTATTCTGCGACGTGCTTGACGAGAACCTTAAAAGGGCGGAGGAGCTGATACGCGAAATACTTTGCGAGACCCTCTTCGATAAGCCCGACCGCATAAAGGAGACGGTGCTCCAGCTCGACGAGATGACCAAGCAGCGCATGATAACCGCCGGTCACGCGGTCGGCATCGACGCCGTCAAATCGCATTACCTGTCCGCAGCCGCGGTCACCGAGGCGACCGGCGGCTATACCTTCCGCAGCTATATAAAGGAGCTCTCGAAGGAGTTTGAAGCCAAGGCTCCCGAGCTCGTTTCTTTAATGGAGCGCATACGCGATAACGCCATGGTCAGGGCAGGCCTCACGGTGGGCGTGACCGCGACCGAAATGCCCTGCGTCTGCGGGCTTATAAATTCCTTCCCCGAGGGCAAGGCCTCTCCCGCCTCCGTGCATTACGAGAGCCCCGTTCCCGAGAGGTTCGGCGTGCGCATACCCGCGCAGGTCAGCTTTGCCGAAAGGGGCGTCGCCTGCGAGGTCGGCGGCAGCATGAAGGTCGCCGCAAACCTCATAACCCTTGCCTGCCTTTGGAACCGCGTCAGGGTGCAGGGCGGCGCTTACGGCGTTGGGCTCACTGCCGACGAAAGGGGCTGCATCTGCCATTATTCCTACCGCGATCCCTCGCCCGCAAGGAGCATAGGCGTCTACGGCGAGGAGCCCGATTTCATCACCGAATTCTGCAATTCGGGCGAGGATCTGACCAAATACATCATCTCCGCGATAGGCAGGACGGAGCCCTTGAACTCCCCCGCCATGCAGGGCGCGATCGCCGATATGGACTGCCTTGAAGGCACTTCGATAGAAGACGCCCGCAAGCTGCGCGCCGAGATGCTCAATACCGACGCTCAGGCTCTGCTTGCCGTGCGGGAGGCGCTTGAAGCCTGCCGCGAAAACGGCTGTATCTGCGTCGTCGGCTGCGATTCCGCGTTGGCAGGCATGGATATGCCCGTGTTCGATATCTGATATAATCGTTTACAACGTCTCCGCGCCTCTCCCGCCCCGCCGGAGCGGGAGAGGCATATCGCGTTCACCGCGGGCAATGCGCGGATCGGCGCTGATCATTCCCTTTACAAGGCATCGGGGGTCAACCATGTTTTTAAAGTGCACACTCTGTGCCGTACTCGGCTACTGCATAGGCTCGGCTGTTGCCGCCATAATAATCTCGCGTGTGTTCTTTCACGACGACGTGCGCGAGCGTGGCAGCGGCAACTCCGGCGCGACGAACGCCGCAAGGACTTACGGGCTTGCCTTCGGTATACTGACCTTCGCTTTCGACTTTGCGAAGGGACTCCTTGCTTGCCGGCTGGGCAAGCTCATAGCAGGTGACGCGGGGCTCGCCTTAGCCGGCTTCGCAAGCGTTATAGGGCATTGCTTCCCCGCGTTTTTTAAGCTGCGCGGCGGCAAGGGCGTTTCCTGCGGCTCCGCCTTCGCGCTTATGCTCAACAGCCGCATTTTCCTTTGTGCGCTGGCGCTTTTTGTTACGGTCTTCGCCGTCACGCGGATAGTCTCCCTCGCCTCGGTCACCGGCGCCGCAGCCGTAGGCGTGCTCTCGCTCGTGATCCTCGACGCGCCCATACTCCGCATAATGGGGCTGTTGGCTGCCCTCGTCGTAATATTCATGCACCGTTCCAATATCAAAAGGCTTTTCAAGGGCGAGGAAAAGCAGTTCACGTTCGGCAAACGATAAGACCCTGATTTTTGTCCGAACTATGTCATAAGCGGCACAACATATCGCGCATATTGACACGGAACCGCATTTTTGGTAACATAATATTCGTGGATATTTCCCGTATTTTCACAAGATCTTATTCAAGCGAGGTGCTTTTATGGACCGATGGCTGCTCCGTCTCGTCTACGATTTTCACGGCTACGGCATACTGCTGTACGTGCTTATAACCACGCTCATAGCGGCAATGCTCTCCTTCACCATCGGCTTGGAGAGGCAGCTTCGCGGCGAGCAGGCAGGCGTTAGGACGCATGCGCTTTTGGCTGTCGGCAGCTCGCTTTTGATGACCATTTCCATCTGGGGCATAAGGATAGCGGACGGCTCGCTCGATATCGCCATGGGCACCATAGACACGACCCTCAACTACGACACCTCGCGTATCGCCGCGGGGGTTATAACGGGTATCGGCTTCCTCGGCGGCGGCGTTATAATAAGGGACAAGCTTTCCGTCAAGGGACTTTCCACCGCCTCCACTCTTTGGCTCTGCACGGCTCTCGGGCTTGCCTGCGGCGCGGGCTTTATAATGGGCGCTGTGATCTTTACGCTCGTAGTGCTTGGGATACTCATATTCTTCGGCAAGGCTCTCGATTATATCGACTCGCTCTGTCCCGCGATACTCATAAACGCCGAATCGGGCTATCCCGTTATGGAGAAGGTGCGCGAGGTCTGCTTTGAGAACGGTCTCCCTCTTAAAAATACGAAGGTGCTTTCCACCTCTAATACCGATACTACGGTCTACGTCAGCTTCAGCTTTGCCACCAACGACGATACGATCAATTATTTCGGCAAGCTGATGCTCAAAAAGCCCAACGTGTTCTCCGTTTCCGAGCCGCTGCGCAAGCGCTCCAAGGCATATCGCGTTTATGAGCAGAGGGTCGCCCGCGAGGACGAAAAGCTGCACGACGGGAAATAGAGCCGCCGCATATCAATAAATAAATCAAGAGGCTGTTGCATTAAGCATTTATTTGAGACAAAGCTCACAGAAACAAGCATG
>CALEPU010000009.1 GCA_937913075.1 uncultured Clostridia bacterium | reverse complement strand
ATTCGTGCGCGACTTCGTGTTCCCGATGTTCCGCGCGAACACCGTGTACGAAGGCGAATACCTGCTTGGCACGTCGATTGCGCGTCCGCTGATCGCCAAGCGCCTGATCGAAATCGCAAATGAAACCGGCGCCGACGCCGTGTCTCACGGCGCGACCGGCAAGGGCAACGATCAGGTGCGGTTCGAGCTGGCCGTGAAGGCGGCGGACGCTTCGTACCTCTATGACGGGACGGAACACACGGCGCAGGGCGTTGCCGGCGGGTCATCCGGCGGCGGATCCGGTGCGTCCGGGCAGAACGGCGCCGTGAACAACCTTGCGGAGTTCTTCGGCTACAAGCCGCACCTCTTCACCATAACCTTAATGAGCGCGGCAAGCATTTGGATGATAGCCGTGATAACCTACGTCGTGCTCTCGATCTTCGTGCCATCGTTCACGAAGACCTGGATATGCTTCGTTTTCGCAGTGCCCGCCACCTGCATTGTGCTGCTTATCTTCAACCTGCTTTGGGGCAAGATGCGGTACAGCTTTACTTTAATGAGCGCCATATTATGGACGGTGCTCGCCTCGGTGTTCATATTCTTCCTCGACAAGCAGCAGAATTGGGTGCTCTTTTTGCTGGGCGTGCCCGCGCAGGTGCTGCTGATACTTTGGTCGAAGCTGTACAATAAGAAAAATAAGTAAACACCGCTGCTTTAAAGAGCGGAGGATGGCTTTCGGCGGTCCCCCGCTCTTTTTATTTGAAAAGATATTTCATCCGCTCTATCAATCCGCGAGTGAATATGTTATAATCATACCAAATTTGCATGAACGGACGGTATGCTATGGAGAAGACGAAAAAATCGGGCGGCGTTAAAAGATACGCCGCTTACATCAAGGGCTACACCGCGCCAACTCTTTTGACTCCCGTATTTATGATCTTCGAGGTCGCGCTCGAGGTCGTCATCCCCCTTTTGATGGCGGCGATAGTCGACGGCGGGCTTTACGCGAGGGATGATTTTTTGCTGCGCTCATTTATCCCCGAGACGCTTAAAACGGGCAGCACGCAGCTTATATTCACGCTGGGCGGGCTGATGGTGCTTGCGGCGCTTCTGTCGCTCGGCTGCGGTATGCTGGGAGCGAGGACGGCGAGCGTTGCGGCAATGGGCTTTGCAAAGAATTTGAGAAGAGCCATATTCGAGAAGATCGGGCAGTTCTCCTTTGCGAACACCGACAAATTCTCAACGAGCTCCCTCGTCGTGCGTGCTACGACGGACGTGACGACTATACAAAACACCTTTCAGCAGGTTATAAGGATATTCGTCCGCGCCCCCATGATGATGGTGTTTGCGGCAATAATGGCGTTCAACATCAACGCAAGCCTTTCGTGGATATTCGTGATAGCCATTCCCCTGCTTCTGGTGTTCATGGTGCTGCTTATCACCAAGGGGCATCCGCTTTTTACCGCAATGCTCAAAAAGGTGGACGCTATGAACACCTCCGTACAGGAGGATCTTATCGCCATGCGCGTCGTTAAGGCTTTCGTGCGTGAGGAATACGAAAAGGAGAAGTTCCACTTAGCTGCCGAGGACCTTAAAAAGGCGCAGGTTCGCGCCGGGCGCATATTTACCTTTGCAGGGCCCGTCCAGATGATAATAATGTGGACCTGCACCATTATACTGCTTGCGCTTGGCGGCAGCAGCATAATCCGCTTCAAGGCGTTCGGCCCCGGCGAGCTGACGAGCCTTATGACCTACACCACTCAGGTGATAAGCTCGCTTGCCATGGTCGCGTTCATAGTCGTCTCCTTCGCAATGGCGCGGGCTTCCGCAACGCGCATAAACGAGATACTCGATGAAAAGATCGACGTGATCGGCACGGACGACGATACTCCCGTTGCAAACGGCGATATAGATTTCGAGCACGTGAGCTTCAGCTATAAGAACGACCCCGATAACCTGACCCTTGCCGATATCGACCTGCACATTAAGAGCGGCGAGACGATAGGCATAGTCGGCGGCACGGGCGAGGGCAAGAGCACTCTCGTGCAGCTCATACCGAGGTTTTACGACGCGCTCGAGGGCACTGTAAGGATAGGCGGCAGAAACGTAAAGGATTACTCGCTTTACGCTCTGCGCGAGGGCGTTTCGATGGTGCTGCAAAAGAATATGCTCTTCTCCGGCAGCATCAAGGAAAACCTGCGCTGGGGCAATCAGGAAGCCACCGACGAGGAAATTGTAACGGCCTGCCGCATGGCCTGCGCGCACGACTTTATAATGAGCTTCCCCGACGGGTACGATACCGACCTCGGTCAGGGCGGCTGCAACGTATCCGGCGGGCAGAAGCAAAGGCTCTGCATAGCGCGGGCGCTTTTGAAAAAGCCCAAGATACTGATACTCGACGACTCGACCTCCGCCGTCGATACCGCAACGGATGAAAAAATAAGGCAGGCGTTCCGCGATTACATACCGGGCACTACAAAGCTCATAATAGCTCAGCGCATCGCCTCCATTATGTCGAGCGACAGGATAATAGTAATGGACAAGGGGCGTATCTCCGACGTCGGCACGCACGAAGAGCTGATGGCAAGGAGCGCTATCTACCGCGAGGTATACCGGTCTCAGATGAAGGGAGATGAGCAGCATGCCTAAGCAGAGCGATATAATGGCAGCCCACAAGGGCAAGAGAAAGCCCGACAACGCCGGCAAGACGCTTTGGCGTCTTATATCATACTACAAAAACTGCAAGTGGGTCATCATCTCCGCAGTACTCGTTATTTTCATCTACGCGGTGGCTATAACCCTTTCGCAGAACCTCTTGCAGCCGCTCGTCAATGTGCTCGAGGAAGCGCTTGAGGATACCGCGGGCGTGAATTCCTCGGCGCAGCTCGCAAGATACACCACGCTGCTCATTTACATGGCGGTGTGCTATCTGCTTGCGGTCGTTACGAACTACGGGCTCAACCGCCTTATGCTCGAAGCGACCGCGAACGTGATGCGCGATCTGAGGAACGATCTTTTCGACCGTATGCAGAGGCTGCCGATATCATACTTCGACTCGCATACCCACGGCGAGCTGATGAGCTACTACACCAACGACGTTGACGCTATACGCGAGATGCTCAACCACAGCGTCACTCAGATGCTCATTTCCTCCATGGCGATAGTGGGTATAGTGATCTCGATGGTGCGCCTTTCGGCTCCGCTGTTTGCCGTGACGCTCATTTTGGGCGCGCTCGTTATAACGATCACCAAGGTGATAGCCAAGCAGTCGAGCAAGAGCTACGTGCATCAGCAGAAGGCTGTGGCGACGGTCAACGGCTACATTGAGGAGATGATGGAGGGTCAGCGCGTCGTTAAGGCCTTCAACCATGAGCAGCGCTCGCTCGAAAGCTTTGACGAGATGAACGAGGATCTTCGCCGCGCCTCCGCAAGGGCCAACACCCTCGCCTCCATAATGGGCCCCATAATGAACAATCTCTCGCACATATTCTACGCCATAGTGACCACGATAGGCGTGCTCTTCGGCGTGAACGGCGAGCTTATAGCAAGGCTCTCCGAGGGCTCGCGGTTCAACTGGCAGATGATAGGCATTGAGGGCAGCGTGCTTATTACGTTCCTCGGGTTCATACGCCAGTTCTCCAACAGGGTATCGGAGCTAAGCCAGCAGTTCAACTATATAATGCTCGCGCTTGCCGGCGCTGAGCGCATATTCGGGCTTATGGATACCGAGCCCGAGAAGGACGACGGCGACGTAACGCTTGAAACGGGCGAAAGCGGCAATAAATACTGGCGCGTGCCCGAGGACAACGGCATTGACTGCGTCCCCCTTACGGGCATGATAGAGCTGCACGACGTCGATTTCAGCTACGACGGCAAGAAGCTCGCGCTGGAGGACGTGACCCTTTACGCCAAGAAGGGGCAGAAGATAGCCTTCGTCGGCTCGACGGGCGCAGGCAAGACCACCGTAACCAACCTCGTCAACCGCTTCTACGACGTTGTCGACGGCTCTGTCACTTACGACGGCATCGACATCCGCAGGATAAAAAAGAGCGACCTTCGCGGCACGCTCGGCATGGTATTGCAGGACACGCATCTTTTCACCGCCACCGTTATGGAAAACATCCGTTACGGTCGGTTAGATGCGACCGACGAAGAAGTGTATGAAGCCGCTAAAATCGCAAATGCATACGATTTTATCACTCGCTTGCCAAACGGATTTGACACTGTTATCGACGGAAATGGCTCCAATTTATCACAAGGCCAACGCCAATTAATCGCTATTGCTAGATGCGCGGTATTAGATGCGCCTGTGATGATTCTTGATGAAGCGACTTCTTCCATCGATACTAGAACGGAAAAGCTTGTTCAAGACGGCATGAATCAATTGATGAAAGGAAGAACTGTCTTTATCATCGCTCACAGGTTATCAACCGTGCAAAGTGCTGATGCAATTATGGTTATGGAACATGGTCGCATCATTGAAAGAGGGACACATAATCAGCTCATCAATCAGCACGGCACCTATTACCAGTTATATACTGGAGCGTTTGAACTCGAATAAAAACAGCCATCTGGTGAATTGCTAGATGGCTTTTTATTAACGAAGTTAATAACGTTTAGTGAACTTGTTGATATGTTTGTAAACGTTTTTTAGGCGTGGATACATTTTGAGATACACATCTTTATAGAGGTCGTTATATTGCTCGTGCGCAACTTTGTTAGGCAAGAACGTATCAGTTTTGTGGGACATGCTTTCCATCGCTTCTTCTATGTTTTTAAATTCACCCAAAGCAGTAAAGATAGCTATTGCTTCTCCTAAAGAGGTTGCCTCTGGGGTTTGTACTCTGCTGACCGGTAAACCAAATATATCCGCGGTAATTTGGCAAATCGCATCGCTTTGGGAGCCTCCCCCAGAAATACGAATTTCTTTAATTTTATGTTTTTGACTATGCTCAATGGATTCCAAGCCTTCTCTTAAAGCGTAGGCAATGAGATCGGAAGAGC
>CALEPU010000008.1 GCA_937913075.1 uncultured Clostridia bacterium | reverse complement strand
AAAAAGGAAATTTAATTCTATTTATATTATTTTGCCCAGCTCCGCGAACGCTCCACGGCACGCTGCCACTCGGCATAGTGCGCGGCGCGCTCGGCTTCGGACATTTTGGGCGTGAAAAGCCTTTCAACCTTTCGGTTCTGCTCTATATCGTCAATATCACGCCAATAGCCCACCGCAAGCCCCGCAAGGTAAGCGGCGCCAAGCGCGGTAGTCTCGACTACCTCGGGTCGGTTGATGGACACGCCGAGCATATCGGACTGTATTTGCATGAGTATGTTCGATACCGATGCGCCGCCGTCGACGCGAAGCTCAGAAAGACGAAAACCGACGTCGTCCTCCATGGCCTTGATAAGATCGGTAACCTGATAGGCGATCGAGTCAAGCACGGCTCGTGCGATGTGCGCAGAGGTAGTGCCCCTTGTGATGCCGACCATTGTGCCCCTTGCGTACATATCCCAATAGGGAGCGCCAAGTCCCGTGAAGGCGGGTACGAGAAGTACGCCGCCGGAGTCCTTTACCGACTCGGCAAGTATGTTGACTTCGGGAGCGGATTTGATGAGCCCCAGTCCGTCGCGCAGCCATTTGATGACGCTTCCGCCGTTAAACACACTGCCTTCAAGAGCATACTCTGCGTGACCGTTGAGGCCCCAAGCGACAGTGGATACAAGCCCGTTTCTTGAACGCATTGAGGTCTCGCCGGTGTTCATCATGAGGAAGCAGCCGGTGCCATAGGTGTTCTTTGCCTGACCCTTTGAGAAGCATGCCTGTCCGAACAGTGCAGCCTGCTGATCGCCCGCGACTCCGCTTATGGGTATGCCTGCAAGCGATTCAAGACCGGGTATGCCGGCTGCGACAACGCCGAAATCGCCGGAAGACTCCCTCGCCTCCGGAAGCATTGACGCGGGTATGCCGAGCTTTTTCAGAATTCGCTCATCCCAGCAAAGCTTGTCTATGTCAAACATCATGGTACGCGAGGCGTTTGAATAGTCCGTTGCGTGCACCTTGCCGCCTGTCAGCCACCAGATAAGCCATGTATCAATGGTGCCGAAAAGCAGCTCACCGCGCTCTGCACACTCCCTTGCACCGGCTACGTTATCAAGTATCCATTTGACCTTTGTTGCTGAAAAATACGCATCGATCAAAAGCCCGGTATGCTCTGTTATATAGTCGCTCATACCGTCGGCGATCATCTTTTCGCATATATCGGCAGTGCGCCTGCATTGCCATACGATGGCATTGTAGACGGGCTGTCCCGTCGTCTTGTCCCAAACGATCGTCGTCTCGCGCTGGTTAGTAATGCCGATGGCGGCAATACTCGATGAGCCGACCTCCGCCGATTCCATAGCGGCGGTAATAGCGAGCTTTTGGCTGCGGAGTATTTCCATAGGGTCGTGCTCTACCCAGCCGTCGTGGGGATAATACTGTTTAAACTCAAGCTGTGCCTGACCGTGAATTCCTCCTGCGCGATCGAAAAGTATCGCGCGCGAGCTTGTTGTGCCCTGATCAAGAGCCAATACAAAATCCTTCATAAAGCTATAATCCTCCAACTTATTCATTATAAGTTATACGAAAGTATTTTTCAATCATTATTTTTAACGGCGGAGCGTTTGAATGATCGTAGCATCCGCCTGAATAATTAACGGATTTTGACGAATAGCGCGGTGCTCTTGCCAAATCACGGCAATGCGGTTATAATGTATAAGTAGATTTGTATGCCTGCGGGGGCTGAGTTCCCTCTTCCCCGTTATCGGCGTTCGGAGGAAGTATGAAAAAGCTCTTCACCAACAAGCCTGTGGTCATCATGGTCATTGCCGTGGTGTTCCTACTCATACTTGCCTTCTTTTCAGCCGGCAGCCGTACGATACCCTGGGTCGAAAGCGCCGTGGGCTCGGTATTCCGCCCCGTGCAAAGCTTTGCCGCAAAGGCTTCAAACGGCATTGTGGGCTTTTTCGGCAACCTCTTTGACACAACGGACGCCGACCTTGAAAACGCGAGGCTCACACAGGAGCTTGCACTGTACGAGCAGTTGAAGCTCGATCAGGCGGAACTCATCAAGGAGAACGAGAGGCTGCGTTCCCTGCTGAACTATTCAGGCTCGCTCGGCGATTATGCCTACGTTACGGCAAGGGTCATCGGCAAGAGCAGCGGCATTTGGTTCGACACCATAACATTAAACGCAGGGCGCAATCAGGGCGTGGAGCTCGGTCAGCCTGTGATCTGCGGCGACGGGCTGGTCGGCAAGGTGACCGACCTCGGCGCAAGCTGGTGCAAGGTGACTGCCGTAATCGACTCCACTATGACTGTCGCCGTAATGGTCGAGCGCACGCGTGATAACTGTATGGCGAGGGGAATATTTTCCGCTACCAATGCCGTAAACGATCTTGAGCTTTATTACCTGCCGACCGACCTGACCGATATAGTTCCCGGCGACGTTATTATCACCAGCGGCATCGGCGGAGGCTATCCTAAGGGAATAAGGGTGGGAGTCGTTGAAGAGGTCGTACTCGATACCGACTCCAGCGGCACCAACGCGATAGTTGCTACCTCTGTAGATTTTCTGCATATTGAGGAGGTCATGGTCATCACCGATTTCGGGGGTGAGGGCTGATGCGCAAGTGGCTTCTTGCAATCGTTTTGATAGTAGCTTTTTACCTCGATACGACGCTGTTCAATTCGATCAACGTGTACGGGCTGAGACCCGATGTTACCCTCACGGTCATAGTGTCTCTCGGCGTTTTGCTCGGCGCTGCACCTGCTGCCGCGATAGGCTTTGGTATTGGGCTCCTGACCGACATTTTCTTCAACAAGATAGTCGGCTTGACCGCCCTCACCTATATGCTCACTGGCGTGCTCTCCGGCTTCTTCTACCGCAAGTTTTACGCCGATAACCTTGTTATACCGACCGTGACGGCTGCTGTCGCCGTCTTCTTCAAAATGCATGTGTTTTTTGTCGCCGCTG
>CALEPU010000007.1 GCA_937913075.1 uncultured Clostridia bacterium | reverse complement strand
GTGAAGTGAACTTTGCGTGATGTGGTGATGAGATTAAGTGAGAACAAAGAGAGAAGAACAGCTGGGTGTAGATAGAAGACGGTGGGTGCAGAGAGAAGAGAGGAAGAAGAAAAAGAAAAGAAAAGAAGAAGAAGAGAAACGGAAAGAAAGAAAGAAGAGGAAGAATAATAAGAGTAATATTTAATATGAAGTCTGTGACGATATATACCGACGGCGCATGCTCGCAAAACCCGGGTCCTGGCGGCTGGGCAGCCGTGCTGATGTATAATGAGCATAAGAAGGAGCTGAGCGGCTGTGAGGAGGCGACGACGAACAACCGCATGGAGCTGACAGCGGCTATAATGGGCATGCGCGCTTTGAATCAGCGCTGCGAGGTCGCGCTGTATACGGACAGCGCATATCTGTGCAACGGATTCAAGCTCGGATGGATATACAACTGGCAGCGCAACGGATGGCTTACAAGCGGCAGGAAGCCGGTCGAGAACCAAGACCTTTGGCAGGAGCTGCTAAGCCTTTCAAAAAAGCATTCGATCGTTTGGCATAAAGTCAAAGGACACTCGGACAACGAATTCAACAACCGCTGCGACGAGCTCGCAAGAGCTGAGATCAAAAAGCTGACGACATCAAAGAATAAAGCCGAGGTCAGCACGTAAGAGCCGTTATATACTGACGGCAAAGAATAAAACCGTGATAAACTCGCCAACGCAAAAGATATCAGCCGAAGGCAAAAACAAGCAGATTTAGAGGTCTCGAAAATATATTTCGCGGAATTACATGCATAACTATTCGTTAAACTTGTCTTTAACGAATAGTTATGTTATAATAAGGCAAGTCCTATAAGGAGGCTTCCCCCGTGAGCGAGTATTCGATAGAAAAGAAAAACAACTACACCTTGAAGCTGCGCGAGCTTATTTCGGAGCTTCCGCCCTGCTGCGCTGAGTATTTCAGAGGCATCGAGCAAACGACAGGCATAATGACAAGATACGGTTACGCTGTCGATCTTAAAACCTTTTTTACCTATTTGCTGGGCACGCCGCTTTGCAGCGGCAAAAACTCCATGCGTGATATAGGTCTCGATCTGATCGAGCAAGTCGACGCTACACAGATCGAGACATTCCTTGAATACATATCGCTTTATTCTAAGCCCGACGAAGCAGAGCTCACTTCAAACGGCGAGCGTGCAAAAGCTCGCAAGCTTTCAGCGGTCCGTTCGCTGTATAAGTACCTGTATAAAAAGCAGCGCATCACAACAAACGCCCCCTCTCTCGTAGAGACCCCCAAGCTGCACGAGAAGCCGATAATAAGGCTTGAGCCGGATGAAATGCAAAGCCTGCTTGAAACGGTCGAAAGCGGCGAAGGTCTTACTAAACGCCAAAAATTATATCATCAGAGCACCAGCGTACGCGACGCGGCAATACTGACGCTGTTCTTAGGCACGGGAATGCGAATAAGCGAGTTGGTCGGGATAGACTTGGATGACCTCAATTTTATGTCTAATGAGGTCCGAATAACAAGAAAGGGCGGCAACGAGGAGCTTATGGTGTTTGGGCAGGAGGTCAGGACCGCACTACTGCAATACCTTTTGATACGTGAGAGCATTGTTCCCGCCGAAGGGCATGAAAAGGCGCTTTTCCTCTCAATGCAAAAGCGTCGTATGACCGTCCGAAGCATTGAGCAGCTCGTTAAAAAATATGCCAAGCTCGCTGCTCCTTTAAAGAACATTTCTCCGCATAAGCTCAGGAGTACCTATGGCACAATGCTTTACCGCGAGACAGGCGATATCTACCTCGTTGCGGACGTGCTTGGACACAAGGACGTTAACACGACGCGCAAGCATTACGCCGCTATGAGCGAGGACAGGCGCAGGCTTGCGGCGGAAGTAATAAAGCTGAAGGACGAAAACAAGCAGTCCTCCTCCCCCGCCCCCGCGCCGGACAAGTAATAATATATCATCCCGGGAATATAATCTCGGTATGGAAAAGCAAACCGAAAAGAGCAAATTCAACACTCGCCGCTTAACGGCAATATTGCTGTTGGCGGCAATATTTTCTCTAATGGCGATCTCGCCCTCTTATATTAGGGCATGGCTCGGCAGGGACAGCTATACCGAGTGGATGCAGATCGAAAAAGAGCCTCACGTATTGATAATAAACGTTTGGCATATCGTAGGCTTCAAGCCCTATATAGGCAGTCTCGGCGGATGGCTTTCAAAGCGTGCCGATGAATTTAAAAAGCAATACGTCGGAATATATTTCAAGGTCGCAAGCCTGTCGCCGGAACAGGCCATGCAACAATACGAACGCGGCATGACGCCCGATATTATAAGCTTTTCTCCGGATGCTTGCAGCGTCGATGCGCTGCTCCCTCTCGCGGAAAGCTTTGAGCACGACGGTTACTGTACCGACAGCGGGAAGTATTCCGACAAGCTTTATGCTCTTCCCTACTGCGCCTCGGGCGAGCTTTTGCTTTGCGACACTGCCGCCACGGCAGGCATGAGCCGCGAGGAGATCGTTTCCTTATGCGGCAGCGCAAACGATTTCAAACGCGGTAAGACGCCCGCATGTATTTGCGATATACGCACAGCAGGCGATATTTACCGCGCGGGACTCGTCGGAGATGCTCCGTATTTTGAAGCGGAGAGCTACGCAGTGCCCTCTGACGGGGGTTCTGCTTCAAAGCTCGTCCAGTACGTCGGCATAAATCGTGATATCGACGAAAACAAGCTGCCGTATGCCATGGAGTTCCTTAAATACATAACTAGCGACAAGGTCCAAAGCGGCTTGGGAGATATAGGTCTTATGCCCATCTGTACCGAAGCCGAACCCGTTTACGAGCAGGATTGGATCAGGGCACTGAATGCCGTTTTCGATCCGTATTCCATCGGCGGATGCTTCGGTCAATAGTTTAAAAATCTGCATCGGCATACAAAAAATATAATCTCCGATAATCAAAATTGGGTCTTCACGGGAAGAACGGGATATGATATAATTTCAAGTTGGGGGAATATCCCATTTTCCCGTTAAACTGCAATTAATTTATCGGAGGTTTTTATTATG
>CALEPU010000006.1 GCA_937913075.1 uncultured Clostridia bacterium | reverse complement strand
TTAGACTTGCTTTCGCTGCTGACAACAGTAACCGTCCCCGTTGTCAGGTCGGCTGTTCCGTTGTCAGGTCGGCTGTTCCGTTTTCAGGAAAATGCCGTCGTTCACTTTAAGAAAAATCCGTCTGACAAGAATAACCGTCCTACAGTCATATCGTCTGCCTGCGCAAGGGTCGGTTTGACAACGGGGGTTCGGCAACCGGCTCCGAACCCCCGTTGGTTCTTAGCTGCATCAAAAAGAACCGTCCCCTTTGGTCCTTGGCTGCACCAAAAAGAACAGTCCTCATTGTTCCGTTGATCCGTGATTTGATAATTACGCGTACATCTTCCCGAGTATAAAATTAACGAGTCTGCAAGGCAGTATTTTGGCGAGCACGCAGAAGAACATATACATCAGCCCGCAGGAATACAGGGGCTTCGGGTGCTTTTTGAGGGAGATGGAATAGGCTCGTTTTGCAAGCGCCTCGGGGGGCATGCCGTTTTGCTCGTCATGCTCCATGCCGGCGACGCTCTTTTCGAGCGATTTATAGATATCCTTCCCCTCGAGCTCCTTTTTGCGCGCGGCGGTAAAGCCCGTCTTAACGTCGCCGGGCATGAGCGCGGCAACGCGCACGGGGAAGGGGCGCACCTCGTTGGCGAGCGCCATCGTGACGGAGTTTACAGCCGCCTTCGAAGCGGAATAAAACGCCTGATAAGGTATCGGCACAACGCCGGCGACGGAGCTGATGTTCAGTATAAAGCCGCCCTTTTCACGCATTATGGGCAGCACGGCCTTCGTGCAGGCGAGCATACCGAAGAGGTTGACCTCGAGCTGGCGCTTTGCGTCGTCTGTCGCGGTAAACTCCACCGCGCCGGATATGCCGAAGCCCGCGTTGTTTATGAGCAGGTCTATACTGCCCTCACGCGAGGCGATATCGGCAATTACGCCCGATACGGCGGCCTCGTCGGTAACGTCGGCGTTGACGAAGGTCACTCCTTTAATATCGGGCGCTTTGATGCTGCCTCGGCTCACGCCGTAAACACGGCAGCCCTTCTCCGAAAAAAGGCGCGCGGCGGCAAGCCCTATGCCGCTCGTCGCGCCGGTGATGATGACGATGCGAGTATCGTTTGCCATATCAGCTCTCCGAAAATTGCGTTATCTCAAAATAATTCACGCGTCCGCCGTATGCCCTATGACCCTCTCGATGATGTCAAGCGCCTCATCGAGAATGGCCTCGGTATGGGTCGCCATATAGCTGGTACGCAGCAGGCACTCATCCGCCGGAGTCGCGGGAGGCAGCACGGGATTGACGTAAACGCCCTCGTCGTAAAGCTCCTTCGCCTTGAGGAAGGTGGCGTCCGCCTCGTAGGTGTAGATGGGGATTATGGGAGTGATGCTGTCGCGTATCGCAACGCGGCGCTCTTTAAGCCCGCGGCGCATATACATCGAAAGCTCCATCAGCCGCTTGGGCAGCTCGGGCGTCTCCTCCAGCACACGCAGCGCCTCCAAAGCCGTTGCCGCGGACGCCGGCGGTATGCTTGCGCAGAACATGAACGGACGGGAGGAATGGCGCACGTAATCTATAACGCTGTAATCCGCCGCCATATAGCCGCCGAGCGAGGCAAGGCTCTTGGAGAAGGTGCCCATAATGACGTCGACCTCGTCCGTCAGCCCGAAATAATCCGCAGTGCCCCTGCCGCCGCTGCCAAGCACGCCGAGACCGTGCGCGTCGTCGACCATGACCCTTGCGCCGTATTTCTTCGCGAGCTCAACTATAACGGGCAGATTGCAGATATCGCCGCCCATCGAGAATACGCCGTCCGTCACAATTAGCTTGCCCGCGGTATCGGGTATGCTTTTGAGCTGCGCCTCAAGCTCCTCCATATCGTTGTGGCGATAGCGCACCATCTTGCCGTAGCTCAGCTTGCAGCCGTCATATATGCTGGCGTGGTTTTCCTTGTCGCAAATGACGTAATCGCCCCTGCCGACGAGCGCGCTTATTATGCCGAGGTTGGCCTGGAAGCCCGTCGAGAAGGTCATAACCTCCTCCTTGCCGAGGAAATCCCTAAGCTCGTTCTCCAGCTCGACGTGCAGCTCCAAGGTGCCGTTTAAAAACCTTGAGCCGGAGCAGCCGGTGC
>CALEPU010000005.1 GCA_937913075.1 uncultured Clostridia bacterium | reverse complement strand
CACCAACTGGCTCTGTTTTGAGAGGTATCAATTTTAGAAAAGCCTGTATTTTCAATAATTTCAGGCTTGACAAGAGAGGAAGGATACACTGATGGGTGAAATTGTTCAAATAAGTGATCTTGACCCATTGGGGGCATATCGAAACAAAATAATATGCGGCGACTGCATCGAGGTGATGCGCGATCTCCCCGAAGAGAGTATCGATCTCATAGTAACTTCACCGCCGTATAATTTAAGAAACTCTTCCGGAAACGGTATGAAAAACGGCAATGGCGGAAAATGGAGCAACGCAGAGCTTATAAAGGGCTATGACCTTTCGGAGGACAGTATGCCCTATGATCAATACGTCGAATGGCAAAGAAACTGCCTATCCCAAATGATGAGGGTTTTAAAGCCGACGGGGGCAATATTCTATAATCACAAATGGAGGGTCCAAAAGGGACTTCTTCAAGACAGGCAGGATATTATCAGCGGATTTCCTGTGCGGCAGATAATAATATGGCGAAGAAAGGGCGGCATCAATTTTAACCCGGGGTATTTCCTTCCGACGTATGAGGTTATCTACCTCATAGCGAAAAAGGACTTTAAACTGGTCCCTAAGGCAAACAGCTACGGCGATGTCTGGGAATTCTGCCAAGAAATGAACAATCCGCATCCTGCGCCATTTCCCGTAGATCTGATTGAAAGGATAATATCAAGCACCTCCGCGGAAATAGTATTGGATCCTTTTATGGGCAGCGGCACAACTGCCGTTGCTGCAAGAAATCAGGGTCGGGATTATATCGGCATAGATATTTCAGAAAACTACTGCAATATGGCAAGAAGGAGGATAAACAACGATGAATGGCAATGTACCTGATGTACTTGAACCGATGAATCCTTGGGAAAACGTTTATTGGTTTGCAAGGATGCTCATATCTACTGATAAGTATGGGGCTCCGGGCAAAAACAAGCACAAAATGCTTGAAATGCTCGCCGGTATTTCTCAGGTACTTGATGATGGCTCTGTCGATGATGCTTTAAAGCTTGACATATGCAAGTCAACAATTATCAATCTGTTTACCAACAGCACCTCAAAAATGAGGTCCGTAAAAAACATTGCGTTTGCTCAGGATATCTGTGAAAAGCTTCACAGCATTAAAGACGTTATGGTGCTTCTGCTTACCATAAAAAACGTTGTATTGCCTATCAACCTTGCAATGCAGAGCGTGCCTAACTCCGATATTGAATTTACAGAAGGAATAGCAAAGGCCTACCTTGACTCTATGGGAGTCAAGGGCTTGGCAAGTGTTATAAATCTATGGGACGACGCCGGTGTTAACGGCTGTTTGAGCGCCGAACGTGCGTTGGTAAAACAGGCATTTGCAGGGATACGCAGCGCTGCTGAATTTTTGGATCAGGATTCGGCGGATTGGGTATTGACTGCCTTTATACAAGAGTTTGAACGAAGATTGGGGCAGAAGCGCAAGGCTCGGGCAGGCGGAAGCTTAGAGAACGTCACATCTTTCCTTTTCGACTATTATGGACTTGCTGCGCATGATAAGCCTGAGCATTTTAAAACAGATATTGAAGTCGATAAGTGGATACTGTGCAAAGACAAGTGGCTTATTGGCATATCCTGCAAACGCACGCTGAGAGAGCGCTGGAAGCAGGTCTCCAGCGCAGATCGGAGCGTGCTGTCTTCCTTCAAAATAAAGCAGCTTTGGCACCTGATTACATTTGACGCCGATTTGAGCGATGATAAGGTGGCGGCGCTTGGTGCGCAGAATCACGTGTTTTATTTAAAGGATGACAGTATAAGGCTGGAGCATTATTTGAATCATTCTGTTATGAAGGATTTTGTTAGGCCAATGTCGGCTTTTATAGACGATATTAAAAAAGAACAAGGCGTTTTATAAAGGCTATTAAAGCGATTAACGGAGAAAAATATGAGTGAAGACAACATCAATGTAACTACTCGCACCGACGAAGGACTCGGAGGCAACATCACGCCCGTAGAGCTCGTCGGCGAGATGAAGCGCAGCTTTATCTCCTACGCAATGGCGGTCATCATAAGCCGCGCGCTGCCGGACGTGCGCGACGGCTTAAAGCCCGTGCACAGGCGCATACTGTATTCGATGAACGAGCTGAACCTCGATCCCGACAAGCCCCACAGGAAGTCCGTGCGTGTCGTAGGCGACGTTCTGGCAAAGTACCATCCCCATGGCGACGCATCGGTTTACGATGCAATGGTGCGCCTTGCACAGCCCTTTGCGATAAGGATGCCACTCGTTGACGGGCACGGCAACTTCGGCTCGGTGGACGGAGATCCGCCCGCTGCAATGCGATACACCGAGGCAAGGATGCAAAAGCTTGCTCTGGAGCTCATGCGCGACATTGAAAAGAGCACCGTGGATTTCGTACCCAATTTCGACGAAACGCGCATGCAGCCCACTGTAATGCCCGCAAGGTATCCCAATCTGCTCGTCAACGGTTCAAACGGTATCGCCGTCGGCATGGCGACCAATATCCCCACTCATAATCTGGGCGAGGTCATAGACGGCGTTGTCGCTATGATAGACAACCCCGACATCACCATAGACGAGCTGATGGAGTACATACCCGGTCCCGATTTCCCCACAGGCGGCATCATAATGGGCGATTCCGGCATACGCCATGCGTATTTCACCGGCAGGGGCAAGATCATAGTCCGCGCACGTACCGAGATCGAGCAGTATAAGCCCGACCGCAGCCGCATTATTGTTACCGAGATACCCTATCAGGTCAACAAGGCAAAGCTCGTTGAGAAGATAGCGGAGCTCGTGCACGACAAAAAGGTGGACGGCATCGCCGATCTGCGTGACGAGTCGAGCCGAGGCAGCATACGCATAGTCATAGAGCTTAAAAAGGACGTCAACGCCAACGTCGTTTTGAACCAGCTCTACAAGCATACACAGCTCCAGGATACCTTTGGAGCCATAATGCTCGTGCTCGTCGACGGCGAGCCCAAGGTGCTGAACCTGCGCGAGATACTTTATTACTACCTCGAGCATCAGAAGGACGTAGTCACAAGAAGGACAAGGTACGACCTTGAAAAGGCGGAGGAGCGCCTGCACATAATAGAGGGTCTTTTAAAGGCGCTCGACAATATTGACGAAGTCATCGCCATTATCAAGGCTTCGCCCAACGTGCAGGAGGCAAGGGCAAACCTTATCGCAAGGTTCGATTTTTCGGAGAAGCAGGCGCAGGCGATACTCGATATGCGTTTGCAGAGGCTCACCGGTCTCGAGCGCGACAAGCTCCGCGCAGAGGAGCAGGAGCTCATGGCAAAGGTCGATTACTACAAGCGCATACTCGCCGACGAGAAGCTGCTGCTTTCCATAATCCGTGACGAGATACTCGATATCAAGGCTCGCTTTGCCGACGCAAGGCGCACCGAGATAACCTCCGTAATAGAGGATATCGACATGGACGATATCATTCAGGAGGAGGATATGGCAGTCACCCTCACGAGGTTCGGCTACATAAAGCGCATCAACGAGGATACCTACCGCACTCAGGCGAGGGGCGGCAGAGGCATATCGGGTCACGCTACGAGGGACGAGGATTTTGTCTCCGACATATTCGTTACCTCGACCCACAGCCATATACTGTTCTTTACCAACACAGGCAGAGCATTCAAAATCAAGTGCTATGTCATTCCCGAGGCCGGCAGGACGGCACGAGGCACCGCGATAGTCAACCTCTTGCAGCTTAAATCGGGCGAGAAGGTTGCTGCGGCGTTCCCAATTAACGAGTACACGAACGGCGGCAAATACCTTGTTATGGCAACAAGGCAGGGCGTTATAAAGAAGACAGCGCTCTCCGAGTTCGATAATATTCACAAGGGCGGCATAATAGCTCTCGGTCTGCGCGAGGATGACGAGCTCATAGGTGTGCAGCTTACCGGCGGCGATGACGATATCATGATAGGCACCGCCAACGGCATGAGCATACGCTTTAACGAAGCGGATGTCAGACCGATGGGTCGCGGCGCAACGGGCGTCCGCGCAATAAAGCTGGACGAGGGCGATTCCGTCATCGATATGACAAAGATCAACCTAGGCGATTACGTACTTGCTATCACCGAAAACGGTATGGGCAAGCGCACCGAGGAGGCGGAGTACTCCACACAGGGGCGCGGCGGAAAGGGCGTCAGGACGCTCCGCCTGACCGAGAAGACGGGTAAGCTCGTTTGCCTCAGGAAGTGTACGGACGAGGAGGATATAATGCTCGTGCGCGACGACGGCGTCATTATAAGGGTGCCCGCTGCCGATATCAGCGTCATATCGAGAAACACGCAGGGCGTGCGCCTGATGCGCGTCGAGGGCGAGCACAGGGTCGTTTCGATCGCAAGGGCGCCGCATAACGAGGATGAGGCTTTCGAGCATGCCGCACAGCAGGCGGAGGAGAACAAGACTCACTCCAACGTGAGCGCCGACGATATAGTGCCCGACGATTATGAAAACGGAGAGGACGTTATGGATAAGTTCACCGAGGTCGAGCCGGAGGAGTGACACGGCAATTCGGAATGAATACGCGCTTCACATTTGATGAAACTCTTTTGACCCTTGCGCGCGCCTTTGCGCGCAAGGGTTTTGAGCTTTTTGCCGTAGGCGGGCACGTGCGAAATACCCTGCTGAGTCTGCCCATATCCGACACCGATATCACGAGCGCCATGCGCCCCGACGAGGTCAAGACTTTATGCGCTGAAATGGGGCTTTCCACCGTTGATAAGGGAATTAAATTCGGCATGGTGGAGATACATACAGGCGGCAATTCATACGAGCATACGACCTTCCGCGCGGATAAATATGCCGAGGGCGGGGCGCACCGTCCGCAGGCGATAGCCTTTGCCGATACTGTGGAGGAGGACGCCTTTCGTCGGGATTTCACCGTCAACGCCCTCTACTGCGGCGTGCTGACGGGCAATATAACAGACCCCACGGGCGGCTTGGAGGACATAAAAGACCGCGTCATCAAGTCCACGAGTCCCGATCCCAAGGCTATATTGAGCGACGACGGGTTGAGGCTTTTGCGCCTTTGCCGCTTCGCTGCGGAGCTCGGCTTCGATATAGAGGCGGGCACCTATGCCGCGGCAAAGCAATGTGCTCCGCTTTTAGCGGATATTTCCGGCGAGCGCGTGCGCGATGAGCTCAATAAGATACTGCTCTCGGATAAAAAATACGGCATACCGGCGGATGAGAGCGTATTGCGAGGGCTGAGGCTGATTGATGAGCTGCGCCTCGTTGACGTCATCATTCCGGAGCTCGTGCCGTGCAGAGGAATGCGGCAGAGCCCGAAATTCCATAAGTACCCGGTTTTGGAGCATATAATCGTCACCGCCTCCATGGCGGAGGATGAGGGGCTTGAAAACGATAAAACAGCGCTTTTGAATGTGCGTCTCGCCTGCCTCCTGCACGACGTCGCAAAGCCCGTGGTATTTGCCGAGCAGGGCAATATGCACGGGCATGACGAGCGCGGCGAGATTATTTCCCGGGAAATATTGCGCAGGCTGAAATACGACAATCAAACCATAGATATCGTGACTTGGCTCGTAAGGCAGCACATGTTCGACATCGACGGCAACGCGAAGGAGCCGACCCTCAAAAAACGCTTCTGCGTGTGGGGCGAGGAGAAGGTGCGTCTGCTGGCAGCCGTCAGGAGGGCGGATTTTCGGGGCTCGGTAGGCGAAAGGATCGCGGTAAAATCCGCCGACCGATGGATCCGCGTTTTAAAGGAAATGCAGGCGCAGGGCGCGCCGTTCTCCGAGGATGAGCTTGCCTGCACCGGCGCCGATATTATGGAATGGCTTAACGAGCCTCCTTCAAAGAAAATAGGAAAAATAAAGCACGCAATGCTTCTGCACTGCGCCTGCCGCCCGCAGGATAATACAAAAGAAAAGCTTAATAAGCTCGTGAACGATATGAAGAATATGGAATGAAAAGGGGCTGTTGCATTAAGCATTTATTTGAGACAAAGCTCACAGAAACAAGCATGGCGCGATTTTACACCAGCCATGCTTGTTTTTCTAACGGTATTGATTTAGCGAATTGCGAGTGATTTTACGGCAGCTTCGCTGCCGACCCCATGTCAAACTGCCGCTCCAAAGTCGCGGCAGATTTGCCAGACGCACAGCCGCGGCGCGGCTGAAGCGCCCTGCGGATAGCGCGCCCCGCGAACGAATAACTCAGCGGGGGAAGCGCCGCTGACCCGCGGCAGCTCCCGTTGGTCGCGGCGAGCAAGCTCGCCAATCGTCTGCCGAAATTACTTGCGTTCGAGGACGACTGCTGCACGGAAGCTGCTTTTGCACATTAATGCAGCAGCCTCTTTTGAATAGCGCGAGCGTCTTGCTCGATCATACCAAATTCAGCGATATACGCATGACGAGCAGCGCGTCGTTTGCGGTGACAGAGCCGCTGCCGTCAACGTCCGCGAGGGCGAACGCTTCCGGAGTGAGCGTAATAAGCCCAAGTGCGTGACGCATAATGGCAAGCGCGTCGTTTGCGGTTATGGTGCCGCTGCCGTCAACGTCGCCGTCGGGTCTTGAAATTATCCTTTCATACAACGCAAAGACCTCCGTATCACCGGTGACGAAAAGATAGCCGTCTCCCGACCAGCCCTTGAACTCATAACCCTCATGCTCGGGGCAAACGGGCGGCTCCGCAGAAGCGCCGTAGGCGACGGTGTACGAGGCGAGCAGTACGTTCGTCCCGTCAAAACGGTCGTAGAAGCGGACAGTGTACGTCCCCGCTTCGCTCACCCATTGCAGCGCCTCTCCGAGCATAGCCTCGGCGGAGGAGAACGCGCCGGGCACGGCCTCTAAAATTATACCGGAGGGGCTGACGAAATAGCTCTGCGGCAAAAACGCGAGCTGCGATATAACGCCCTGCCAAACGGCGTCGGCGGTGAAGACCTCAAAATCATAGCCGTGCGCCTGCATGTATGCCTTGGCTGCGTCTGCGGTCGAGGTGGAGTCTTCATATAATATGCCGAATACGCCTATTTCCGGTCTTGCGGCGCGGATGCCGTTAAGGTAATCGAGCTGCTGCAGCGAGGCTGCGTTCCAAGTCGCCCAATAGGTCACGATGCTTATTCTGTATCCCGCGAACACCGAGCCGTCTATCGGGGCGCCGCCTATCGTTGCCGAGGCAAAGCCCGATACGTCGCTGCCCGCCTGCCCGCGAAAGCCCTCCTCCGCGGAAAGCGAGAACGAGCCCGCCGCGAAGGACAAAAGCATAATGACCGCAAGTATTGCCGAAGCAAGCCTTTTTTTCATAAAATACCTCGCCTGTTTTGAAGCAGGTGCGGGGGAGAGGAGGCTTACCTGCCGCCCCTTGCCTCCTTGCCCGCTTCGCGTCCTTTTTTGAAGAAGTGGACGCAGGCCCAGCCGAGCCCCGCCGCCAATACGCAGCCGAGACCTATAATAACGCCCTTCAAAAGACCGTTGCCGGCTGCGCTGTCGCTATCCTTATCGTTGTCCTTATCGCCGGCAGTCTCCGTCTCGCCGACCCTGCCCTCTATGCCGGAGGGATCAAGGTCAACGCCTGCCGCCGCACT
>CALEPU010000004.1 GCA_937913075.1 uncultured Clostridia bacterium | reverse complement strand
AGCTCCGATATTGAAGCCGAAACACGGAGGATATCACTTGCCGCCACACAGCTTGCGTCACTGCTCAAGGAGCAAAAAGCCGAAGCCGAAAGGAGCGTAAAGCTCACAGGCTCGCTCTCGGTGCTGATGGGACTCGCTGCGGCGCTGCTCTTACTGTAAGTATCATTGAGGAAAACAAATGGGTATCGAAGTGGTTTTTCGTATCGCGGGCATTGGCATACTCGTGGCAGTCGCCTGCCAGTTGTTAAAGCAAACCGGCAGAGACGACATGGCTATGCTTACCGCGCTAGCCGGGCTCATAATCGTACTGACAATGGTCATAGGTCTGATAGGCTCTCTGTTCGACAATGTGCGGAGCGTGTTCGAGCTGTATTGAGAAAATGAGCGCCGCGTATATTAAAACGCCTTCTGAGGAAGGGAGGGGCCAAAATGGACGCGTTTGAGCTTTGCGGCATTGCGGTGATAACGTCCGTGCTCGCGCTGACTCTGCGGCAGTATCGACCGGAGCTTGCCGTCCACGTCAGCATTGGCGGAGGCGCTCTGCTGCTGCTTGCGGCCGCCGCTCAGTTCAGCGGGATAACTCAGACAGTGCAGGAGCTTTTCTCAAACAGCGGCATCGGAGAAGGCTGGCTCAGGCTCGTGCTCAAAGTAACAGGCGTCGCATACATCACGCAGATATCCTCCGAGCTTTGCCGTGATATGGGGGAGGGCGCGCTTGCCGTCAAGACCGAGCTCTGCGGAAGGCTGATGATGCTGTCGCTCACTGCGCCGGCAGTGCTGTCACTCATAAGCATATTAACGGGACTTGCGTCGCTGATCTGAATAACAAATGAGGATGGGATATGTCGTGCTTATCACGCAAAAAGCTTATAATCGTATTGATTCTTTGCGTTCTTCCGTTTTTCTGCTCCGCCGCATTTGCCAAGCCCGAAGGAGATGATGAGGCGAAGGTCACAGCGGAGGAATTGAAGGATGAGATAGAGCGGCAGGTTGGCGAGCTCGACCTTTCTTCGTGGCAGCGCTGCTTTGAGCAAACCGAAGGCTTGTCGGAGCTCGGTTTTAACGGAGTTGAGGATATGCTGCTCGAATACTCGGAGAATGGCGCGTCCTCAGACCCGGTCGGCATATTGGGCATGCTTAAAGCTTTGCTCATACAACAGACTGCCGATGCGCGCGGGCTTATAGTCGGTCTTACAGCGGCAGCGCTTATCACTGGGCTCGCAGGTTTGCTGCCTCAGGGCGGCATAAAACCCGTGCTCTCCTTTGCTCTCGGCACGGCAGCGGTGCTCGCCGTCGCCTCGGCTTTCGCCGCACTCTGCTCAATTGCTGCCGAATGCATAAGGAGCACGGGCGCCTTTGTACAGGCGGCAATGCCTGTTATGACAGTGCTGCTCTCCGCGGTCGGCGCAACCGCGTCCGAGGGCGTACTGCGACCTTTGATGCTGTTTCTTTCGGGCGCCATGATAACCTTTGCCGAGAAGGTGCTGCTTCCGCTGATACTGTTCGGCGGGATAGTAAACATAGTTGAATGTATCGGCGGCAGCGACAGACTCCACGAGCTGTCAAGGCTTATTACCAAGACGATTAAATGGCTGCTGGGACTTGCGTCGGTATTGTATTTTGCGGTTTGCGCACTGCAAGGGATGACGGTCTCTGCGGCGGACGGTATCTCGATAAGGACAGCGAAGTATACTCTCGACAGGCTCCTGCCTTCGACAAACGGGCTGATAGGAGGCTCGGTCGACGCATTCATGAGTTGTGCACTGCTCGTAAAAAACGGCGCTGGCGCGGCTTCGATCGTAATTATGCTCGGAATTATAGCAAAGCCGCTGATAAGAATAGCAGCAGGGATGACCGTTTTTAGGATATCTGCGGCGCTGGCAAGACCGGTCGCCGCGCCGGCAGTGACGAGGATGCTGTCAGGCGCAGCGGATATGACGGGGTATCTTTTCGGAGCGGCTGCGATAGTGGGAGCGATGTTCGCGGTCACAATGATGGTTTTTATTGCCGCAGGAGGCGCATCTGCGGGTCTGTGGTAATGTTCAAGGCTTTGGCGGAAAGGTTCATATTGCTCTCGGCAGTATCACTCGTGCTCGAAGCGTGCCTGCCGAACACGTCCACGGGCAAATTCGCAAGGGAGATCGGAAGAGCACACGTCTGAACTCCA
>CALEPU010000003.1 GCA_937913075.1 uncultured Clostridia bacterium | reverse complement strand
TATCGGGATCGCGGAAGAGCCCGATATGCCCCATCTTCGCCGTGGGTATGAGGGACATTATGCCGTCCGCCATGCCGAGACCCGCGCGCAGTATAGGCACTACGCCGACCTTGCAGCTTATCAGCATCTTAGCCTTCATGGGCGCAACGGGAGTTTCGATATCCACATTGTCAAGGGGCAGATCACGCGTTACCTCGTATGCCATCAAAAGCGAAAGCTCGTTCAAAAGGGTGCGGAAATCCTTGCAGCCTGTTTCCTTATCGCGCATTATGGTCAGCTTGTGCTGCACGAGGGGGTGATCGATAACGGTGACGTTCTTAAATTCGCTTTGCATAATATGCCTCCCTGATTATTATTAAAATCAAGGGCGATACCGAAAACGGTGCCGCCCGTATTATATCAGCCTTCTTTTCTTGGATAGGCGGCGATCTTGTCGATCCTCTTCAAATGCCGCCCGCCCTCAAAATCGGTGGAGAGCCAGACCCTTGTTATAGCCTTGGCCGTCTCAACGCCGATTATCCTGCCGCCCATTGCAAGCACGTTGCTGTCATTATGACGGCGTGTCAGCTCGGCAGAGAGCACGTCTCCGCAGAGCGCGCAGCGAACGCCGCACACCTTGTTGCAGCAGATCGAGACGCCTATGCCCGTGCCGCAGATCGCGATACCGCGCTCAAACCTGCCGTCCGCCACAGCCTCCGCCATGGGGAAGGCAAAATCGGGATAATCCACGCTTTCGGAGGAGAAACAGCCGAAGTCCGTAACCTCGTGCCCAAGCTCCTCGATAAAAGGCATGAGCTTGGTTTTGAGCTCGTATCCGCCGTGATCCGAGCAAACAGCTATCTTCATAAAGTACCTCTTTAATGACCTCGTGTCAAAGCATGCCGCGCGGCGGCAGCTTATTCTCTCAGCACCGTAAACCCCGAAGCCCGAAGCAGACGGTTCATATAGGCGAGCCCCTGATCGCGTTCGTCAATGCCCTCGGCAAGAATGAGATCGACCGTGCCGGAATACTCGCGCAGCGCCGCAAAAAGCGAGGCGCAAAGCGTTTGAGGCATTGCCCTATCGCCTATTATATCACAGCTCATGCCGTGATAACAAGAGCGATTTTGCTCAGTGCCGAGCACTATGCAGCGCTTGCCCATGGCTTCGGCGATATCGTATTCGCGGCAGATGATATTGGCGACCTTTCTTGCGGAGCCGACAGCGACCACGACCTCACAGTCGGGAGCGTAATGCTTATACTTCATGCCGGGCGAGGCGGCGACCTCATCCTCACCGAGCGGGCGCAGCACCGCGGGGCTTATGTCAACGCTGCCTATCACCTGCTCCAGCATCTCGCGTGTGATGCCGCCGGGACGCAAAACGGTCGGTCTGCCGACGAGCGTCAGAACGGTGGACTCCACGCCGACACGGCAGGGACCGCCGTCTATAACCATGTCGATGCGTCCGTCCATATCGGCTAAAACGTGCTCTGCGGCGGTGGGGGAGGGTCTGCCCGAAAGGTTGGCGGATGGCGCGGCAATAGGAACGCCCGCCGCTCTTATCAGCGCCAGCGCAGTCTTGTGCTCAGGCATACGCACGGCAACGGTATCGAGCCCCGCCGTGACCTCGTCCGGCACTATATCGCTCTTCAAAAACACCAGCGTCAAGGGCCCGGGCCAGAAGGCGTCCATAAGCCTCCTCGCTTCATCCGGCACATGCCGCCAAAGCTGCTTCACGTCGCTCTTTTTTGCAACGTGCATAATCAAGGGATTGTCCGCCGGACGTCCCTTTGCTTCGAATATAGAAGAAACGGCGCTGCCGTCGAGCCCGTTTGCGCCGAGCCCGTAAACCGTTTCCGTGGGAAAGGCCACGAGCCCGCCGCCGCGGATGATCCTCCCGCCGAGCGCAGTGCCCGCTTCCTTTTGTGTTGTTGCGTCAAAGTATTGTGTGTCCATATTCATGCGCCTCCGGCGCAGCTTACTCCGCGTTCAGCAGCTTCATCCTCTCGTCCAATATCAGCGCTTCGATCATTTCGTCCATATCTCCGTCGATGAAGGCCTCGAGCTTGTAGAGAGTAAGCCCTATGCGGTGATCGGTCACCCTGCTCTGGGGGAAGTTGTACGTCCTTATTTTCATAGAGCGGTCGCCTGAGCCGACCTGTGATTTGCGTGCCTCCGCCTCCGCCTCATGTGCCTGTGAGGAATAAAGCTCATAAAGACGGCTTTTCAGCACGCGCATGGCTTTCTCTCGGTTCTGTATCTGGCTGCGCTCGTCCTGACTTTGCACCACAAGTCCGGTGGGCATGTGCGTTATGCGTATCGCGGAGGAGGTCTTGTTGACGTGCTGTCCGCCCGCTCCGCTCGAACGGTAGGTGTCCACACGGATGTCGTTCGGGTCGATAACAACGTCCACGTCCTCCGCCTCCGGCAGCACCGCGACCGTTGCCGCGCTCGTGTGTATGCGTCCCTGCGACTCCGTCTCGGGCACGCGCTGTACACGGTGTACGCCGCTCTCAAACTTCATCCGCGAATAGGCGCCCCTGCCGCTTATGGAGAATACCGCCTCCTTAACGCCGCCTATCTCGGTGTCGTTGAGGTCTATCATGTCGAGCTTAAAGCCGTGACGCTCGGCAAATCGCGAGTACATCCGCAAAAGCACCGCTCCGAAGAGCGCCGCCTCGTCCCCGCCTATGCCCGCGCGTATCTCGATTATTACGTTGCGGTCGTCGTTTTTGTCCTTGGGGAGCAGCATTATTTTGAGCTGCTCTTCAAGCTTTTCGCACAGTGCGAGGCTCTTTGAGAGCTCCTCATGCGCAAGCTCGCGCAGCTCGGCGTCGCTCTCCTCCGATAAAATAGTGCGGCAATCCTTAACGGAGCCAAGCGCCGCGCGGTATTCGTCGTAAGCCGAAACTATCTCTTCAAGAGAGGAGCGCTCCTTCGCAAGCTCGCGGAACTGCGCCTGATCGCTTATCACGGCGGGGTCGGAGAGCTTTTCGCCAAGCTCCTCGAAACGGTTTTTTATTTTTTCGAGTTTGTCAATCATATCGCTCCGTTTTGGGGTTTGTAAGCCTTTCGACGCTTTCGCCTATTATATCCTCGCAATGAGCTATCGCCTTATTTATGCCGCTCATATAGGAGGATATGCCGAATTTGGCTTCAACGCCCGTCATATCGTCAAAGCAGGGGATGACCTCGTTGGTGTAGCCCGCATCCCAGCGTATGCTGTTGTAAACCGGGGCGTAGCTTATCCCCGCCACCCTTGCTCCGTACTCGTCCTTTTCAATGTCGAGCCTGATAAAAAGCCCTATATTGGTCGGATAGACCGAGCTCGACATATTGGAAACGAAATTGCCCATGGAGTATACCACCGGCGCGACCGTGTTCTCATTGCCGCGCATGGCGCTCATCCAGCGTATGGGCTGGACCACGTGAGCGTGACAGCCTATCACGGCGTCGGCGCCCCATTTTATAAGGTTGAGAGCAAACGCTTCCTGTACCGAGTTCTGATAGTTCTGATACTCCTCGCCGACGTGCATCATAACTATAACGAGCTCAGCCCCCTGCTCGCGGCATCTTCTTATCGCCGCCTCGGTCATCTCCGAATTGCCGAGCCTGTTCACCATGTATTTTGCCTGCTCGGCGGAGAGTATGCCGTCATAGCTGTTGACGGAATTCGTTACGGACACGAAGCCCACCTTTATGCCGTTCAGCTCAATGATATCCGCCGTCTTTTGACGCTCCGGCGAAGAAAAAGTCCCCGTGTGGAAGACCCCGCAGGCGTCCATTACCTCGACCGTCCGCAGGAGCCCGTCCACGCCCTTGTCAAGGCAGTGATTGTTTGCGGTCGAAAAACCGTCTACACCGAGCGCCATAAGGTCGCCTACTATCTCATCGGGTGCGTTAAACCGCTGAAAACCGACCTCCGGCTTAGGTCCGGTGTATCCTGCATCCTTACCCGCAAGCGTGCCCTCGAAATTGAGCAGCATAAAATCAACGCTCTCGAAAAGCCCCTGCATAGGGCGGAACTGGGAGGTAAAATCATAGCCGCCGCCGCTTTTTCTTGCCGCGGCTATCTGGCTCTGCATCATAAGCACGTCGCCTGCAAAGCCTACGCTGGCAGTAATCGGCGTAGGCTCGGGCGTGGGTTCCGCGGTAGGAGCTTCTGTAGGTTTGGCCGTCGGAGCTTCCGTGGGAAGCTCCGTGGGAGCCTCAGTTTGCTGCGGAGCGGGCAGGGGAGAGCCGGTGTCCGATGCAGCAGCCTCGCTGCCCTGCGCTTGCTGTGCTTGTGCAGTCTGAGTACCGTCGGATATGAGGTCGACCTTTATTGTGCCGCAGCCCGACGACAACAGCGCGGTCAAAACCATTAATAATGCCGCAGCCGCGGCAAAAAGCTTTTTTATCATAATGATGGACTTACGCCCTGCGGCGCACGGTCACCACCCTTTCTATGCCGTTGATATCGCGCACGAGCTCCGTTTCACAGCCCGCAAATAACTCCGCGACGCTTGCCGCCTGACCGGCGCCGACCTCCATCAAAAGCACGCCGCCGGGGGAAAGATGCTCCTTGTAGCTTTGGGCAATGCGCCGGTAAAAATCAAGCCCGTCCGCTCCGCCGGAGAGCGCAAGCCTCGGCTCATGCCGAACCTCCTCCTGCAAAAGAGGCAGCTCGGCGTCCGCGATATAGGGCGGGTTGGCGGTGATCAGATCGTAGCTGCCGTGCCCCTCTAATAGATCGCGCACATAAAGCTCTATATCGACGCCGCTGCGTCTTGCGTTTTCACCCGCCAATGCCATGCACTCATAGGAAATATCGCTCGCAGCGACCCTCGTGAACCTGCCGAGCTTTTTAAGCGATACCGCGATGCACCCAGTGCCCGTGCAGACGTCGAGCGCGGTGCGAAGCTCAAGCTTCTCGGCAAGCTCCAACGCCTTTTCGACCAGCGTTTCGGTATCCTGACGGGGTATCAGCGCGTAGGGGTTGACATAAAAATCAAGCCCCATAAAGCTCCATTCGCCGAGAATGTATTGCAAAGGCTCGCCGGAAAGCCGCCTTGCAAGCAGGCGTTGAAGCTCCGCCTCCTGCTCAGGGGTCAGCGTCATAAGTATCACTCCTTAGAAAAGTATTTGTCCTTGTGCATGCTAAAATTTTATCATAGATTCCCGTAAAAGTAAATAGAAAGACTGTAACACGAGGGACGGTTCTCTGTGCTGCCGGACATTCACCCCCGCGTAGGGAGCGATGCCCTCATCGCTCCGCTTTTCATAGTGTTATAGTGTTGTCGCGGGGACGGTTAATGCGAAAGTAAAAAACATGGTATGAGAAAAAAAGTGCGCAACAAAAGAACCCTGTCGAAACAGCGTTTTTTTAATAGTTATAAGATAATGGGTATAAATCGCTTTACTTGGTTTGCTTCTCTGGTGGCCTATATAATTGACCGGTATCCAGAAGGATATAAATTAGAGTTAGAAGTTTTCTTGCAACAGCAATGATGGCTTTTTTTCTTCCGAGTTTACCCTGATGAGACCAGAACCAATCATGAAACGGAGAATTACGAACCTTTACCGCTGCCCAGGCGGCTTGGCACAATATTGATTTTACATAGCTGTTACCGGGCATGATTTTTCTGGATTTAATTTTCTGCGCAGATTCATCATTTCGTGGTATAACTCCGGCCCAGGAGCATAATTTTTCAGAAGAAGAAAAATGCTCTTGAGGTGCCGCACTAATTTCTGATATAATTGCAATGGCTGATAACATATCGAAACCTGGAATTGAATCGATAATATCTGCCTGCTCCTGATAAGGCTGTATGAGGAGCAACATATCTGAGAAGATACTGTCGATGTCTTCTTGGCAGGAGTCAATTTTGTGGAGCAGCTGCTTGAAAAGACGCTGCTCTGCATTATTGATTTCGCCACAAACAGCCGCAATGATGTCTTCAAATGAGGAACGTAATTTGCCGCAATTCTGATATACATCCTGCTCTGTTATTCTTCCATTGTCCCGTAGCTTATCCATCAGTGCACGCCCTGAAACACAGAATATGTCCTTCATTACCGAAGAAAGTTTAAAACCATGAGCCTGAAGAAATTTTTCTACCCGGTTTTTATAACGGCTTTGCTCCTGAACAAATATACGATGTAAACGGACACATTCTCTAAGATCCCGGATTGCAATTTCTGGAACAAAGCTTTTTTCCAGCAAGCCGACTTTGAGCATTCTTGCAATCCATTCAGCATCTTTAACATCAGTTTTTCTCCCGGGAAGATTCTTCATGTGTTGTGGATTAACAACCCATATATTCTCCAAGTATTCTGACATTACTTCAATCGCTTCAAATACCGGTTTCCAATATACACCGGTACTCTCCATAGCTACGCTATAGCACCCAGATTCGGATAGCCATTCTACCAGCCTTTGCAGTTCTTTTTGTGTCGTTCCGAATGTGTTCCTTTTTGCTTCTGGTTTTCCAGTGATTCCTCTTACAATGCACGCTTCGATAATATCTTTGTGAATATCTAAGCCTGCACAGCAATATAGAATAGATTCCATGTTGTCCAATTCAATCCATTCGTCGACGCAGTTCTTTTGTTTTGCCTTAGCACTGTCTGGCACAGTACCTCCTCCTTTTTCTTTATTTTAAAACGGAGGAGGATATCTGAAACAAAGAAGATTAATGCCCGCAATCAAGTTGCAATTTCGTGTACTCAAAGATATCCATAGCCATGTTCTATAACGCATACAAGGATGGCAAACCGTCCCTCGGCCTTCTCCGCACGTCCATTCTACCATACTTTCATGCATTGCGTGTGTGGATTTTCGACATGGCTTGTTCAAGTGGAACCGTCCCTGCTGTGAAAATATCGCCACACCTGGCGAAAAGACGCAGATCACCCGATCAGGGCGAAGAAAAACTTGCTATTTCAGAATCCGGCCTTTATAATATTTTGTAATATAAAATTTCTGCCGGAATTATCTTCCTTGGCTGGTAACAGTGGAATCAGAAGGATAACAGGCCCCTGACAACGCCGGAGATGTACGCCTGATCAATCATCTGAAACCGGTCTTCCGGCGGGTAGAGGCAGCCGCCGTAGAAGATGGAGCGGTTATTGCGCACAGAAGAATCGGTAATAGAGCGGTGTGCTGCGAGGTGAATCTGATCGGCGCCGGTTTCTTCCCCGATTCGGCGGTAATTTCGCGCGGTAATGCCGGCTCCCGGCAGAATCTGGATTCTCCCTGCAGCGTATTGAATCATGTTCCGCACGGTTTCCGTTCCGTCGCTTACATCGGATTCCTGCCCGGAAGTGAGAACGCGGGTAACATTCAGATCAATCA
>CALEPU010000002.1 GCA_937913075.1 uncultured Clostridia bacterium | reverse complement strand
ATCAGATCGGGAAGGAATTCACGCATCATCCAGACTGTCCCGCGGTAATTTGTTTCAAACAGTTTCTGCATGTCTTCATCGGTCTGATTCATGAAATAATCCAGAACGCATATTCCCGCTGCATTTACCAGCGTTGTAACGCGACCGTATTTTTCCATGGTCACCTCATGCACATGGACGATATCTTCTTTATTTCTGAGATTGCAGGGAACGAATATGGCATCACCGCCTTTGGCCGTTATCTCATCTATAGTCTTCTGTCCTTCGGCCGCATTGAAATCACAGCCTGCCACTTTTGCTCCTTCTTCCGCAAACATCAGGGCGATTGCTTTGCAGGCGCCGCGCGCGTGCTCGTACCCGACATCTACCCCGGGCGTGAGAAGGACGACGGCACCGTCCACGCACGCGATATGGTCGCCGCCATCAATGCCTCAACCGGCAACGCCTTGTACCTTGCCACCTTTGAGGAGATCTCCGACTGGCTTAAAGAGAACGCTCACGAGGGCGATATAGTCGTGACCCTCGGCTCAGGCGACGTGTATAAGCAGACCAACAAGCTGCTGTAAAACAAAAAACAGACCAATGGGAACAGCTCGTGTGAGCGATCCGTCCCATTGGTCTTTTTATTTTATTTTTTTATTATTATCTTCCCACGAGCGCATTGAGAAGCGGCTCTATGCAGTCCGGATCGTCGAAAACTGAGACGGAATATATCCTGCTGCCCTCCTGCCATGTGGCAAAGGCATGATCGGCGCTCGACTGATAAGCGGCGTCAATACCGTTGATCGTAAGATGCACTGTGGGGATATCGCTGTCGAGCCCCCACACGGAGGTAGTTGTATCGACAACGGTTTTTGCTATCATGCGCACCCTTATGTAGCCATTGTCGGAGCGCATGGTGTAGCCCGAATAATACTCGCCCTCGGTGCTTCTTATGCTGCCCTCGAGGAAGGAGTAGCCCTGCCATTCCTCGAAGAAGGGATCGAAGCCCTTAGAAGTCAACTCCTCCGCAAAGGAGCGGTGATCGTAAAAGCTCTTTTGCTCGTCAGTCCAGACGATTGCCTCGGTGGGCGCGGCAGTCGAAGCGGGCACGTAATCCACGCGCAGATATCCCGCGTCCTGTTTGAAAATAGCGGTCCATACGCGGAAGCCCGCCGCCTGAGCAATGGAAGCGCCGACGGCAAAGGTGAATACGAGCGCGAGCGCTGCGGCAAGCGCTGTGCGCATGAACGAGTAAGAGCCGCGGGCGGGAGCGCGCATTGAAGCAAGCTCGCTGCGGCAATAATCAAGCGTTTCAAGACATTCGTCAATGAGCGCGCCGTCCTGCTCCGCCTCGGGCTTTTTGAGCTCCGAGCGGAGTTCGGTCTCCGTTCGCCTTAAAAGCTTTATGTATTCCCTTTTCGTTACGCCCTTTTTCACTTTATCACATACTCCCTCATACATATATCCCCGAAAAGCTCAAAATTCTCGCTCGGTAAAATAATATATTTTACGTCAGCTCCGCTATCCTGTTTTTGAGCTTTGCCTTTACCCTTGCGAGCCTTGCCCTTGCCGCCTTTTCGGTTATGCCGAGCGCTTGCGCAGTCTCGGCAAAGGAAAGTCCCTCGACGTAAAACAGCCTGTAAATGGCATACTCGCTTTCGCCCAGACCCGAGAGCACCGTTTGGGTGACGTCCGCGATGTCGCCTTCGGTCAGCTCCACGGCGTCAAAGGGATCGCGCCCGTCGGGAATTGAGGCGGCAAGCTCCAGCGGCACGCTCCTTGCTGCGGCGCGGGCGTTTGCCCGCCAGTGCTTGTGCAGGCGGTGCTTTGCAGTGGTCATGAGCCAGCCGAGGATATTCGGATGACCTTTGAGCTCGTCATATTTCTTGCCCGCCTCATCGAAAACTTCGTGCGCGCAATCAGCCGCGGCGTCCTTATCGAAGCCCAGCTTGGGAAGCAGATACTTATAGACCTTTTCAAAATGCTTTTCGTAAAGCATCCGCAGGAATTCATCGCGCATAAGGCAAGCTCTCCCTAATAGCTCAGTTTAATTATAGCATCGCGTCGGCGGAAATCAATACGGCATAGTTCGACGTAATATTATAAACGGTTGCGACTTTGCGATTTAAAAAATATATTATTTTGCCAAGCGAGAATTTCGGCTTTTTCGGGGATGTATAGGTGAAAAGCACTCAACGAAAGGAGCAAAGCATGATGAAAAAAGCCTTGACTGTGCTGATATTGGCGGCGCTGCTCGCGGCATGCGCCTCGTGCAGCGCGCCGCAGGAAGTACATTCGGATCCTACCCAAGCGCCGCTTACGACA
>CALEPU010000001.1 GCA_937913075.1 uncultured Clostridia bacterium | reverse complement strand
TCTTGATATAAGCAGGCACCTTTTTAGGTTAAAGCAGCGGATCGGCCAACTGAAAGGCACGGGAAGCTGCACCCTCTCCGCCTCCGCAGAGCAGAGGTTCGTGTAGGTGGCGAGGCCGGAATTTACCCTGCCTATCATGCCGGAGAGCGGGTATGGAACGAAGGTCGAGGAGAAGTTGAGCGCGAACATATACGGCTTGCCGAGCTGCTCGCCGTAATACGAAGCCTGCTCGAAGCCGTAAGAACGGCGGGAGCCCGTATCGACCTCTTGCAGCATTATTATATCGGCGCCGAGATCGTTGAGTATAGAGGCTATGCCTTCCATATTGGTCTCGACTGCGGAGGCGCTTTCGGGCCTTGTGGTAACGCCGCCGTCCATGAAGAAATCGGCGTCCTCGCCGAGCGCGGCGTAGCCTGTGTTGAATGAGACTACGGTGAGGCTCTGCCCCGCTTTGACCCTCTCGTCACAATCGGGGGTCTCGACTGCCTCGACCGCCTCGGGCTTATACTCCGTCAGGGTAAGCGCGAGAAACGCGCCGACAACGAGCAGCACGGCGACGAGCACGCAGCTTAAAAGCACCCTGCCTATGCGAATCGGTTTTTTGGTATTGGACACTGAAATCGCTCCTTTCGGGGATCGAAATATATACGATCTAATTATACAGCTTTTGGAAGTGAAATACAATAGGGCGGCGCCAATGATAGGTTACAGCGGCGAGAGGCTCTGCTCCCTATTATCGGTCGGAAGAAAGAGATGATTTCCGTGCCGTTGGAGAATGTAAGCCGGACCGCGTTCGCGGTCCGGCTTAAAAATCTTACTCAGTCTCCGATAAGCCCGAGGGAGATATACGTTATATCTGTGAAGGTGACGGTACCGTCGCCGTCATAATCGGCGTTGAGCAAGCCCTGCTGTGTGAGCCCGCTCTCGCCGTAGAGGAAGAGGTACATGAGCGATATATCGACAAAATCCACCTCGCCGCTGCAATCTGCGTCGCCGAGCAGAGTGATCTGCGGCTGACCTGACCAGCTCACCTCGTCCACCCATGCGCAGTCGCTGCCGGTAGATACGCCTCTGTCCTTGGAATATTCCCAGATGAAGGTGTAGCTGCCGCTCGTTTGGGCGGTATAGGTACAGGAGGTCCAGCTCACTGCGCCGGATTTTCTTACGATCTGAGTGCCGTTGACCGTAACGGTGAGGAAATCGTAATTCGTTTCGGAGCTGACCTTGTAATTAAAGCTGAGCGTTTCGCCCGCCTGCATGTCGAGTGTGAGAGTTATGGTGCTCTTGGAGTTGTGCACGCCTGTGTTCCCGCTAACGGCGGCTATCCTGCCGTCTGCTGTAACGCCCGTAAAGGCGTAGTTGGAGGTATCGAAGTGCAGCGTTCCGCCGGCTGCGTTCAGCGCAAAGTCAAGGTCTATCTCCTCCTGATCGGTGCGCCACTGACCGTCGAGCCACTCTATGCGGGAGGTGAGCCAAGTGCGCAGCGCGGTCACGCCGCTGTTGAAATCGGTATTCCACTTGGCGTCGTTGGCGACCGAAGCCGCGGAGAGGTATGCGCCCGCGTAGTCCATAAGCGCAAGCATCGAGGGTATCATGTCGGCGCGGTATGCGGTGTAGCGCTCGCAAAGCGCGGCGCGGAACTCCTCATGGTCGTCATACAGCGTGTCAAACCAGGGACACGAGCTGTTTATAACCATGAAATCCGAGGTACTCTGTGCGTCGGGACAGTCGGAATAATCGTTGTGCTGAGAGCTTGCGTTGTTCCATGTGGTCGCGGGATTGCCGAACGCGAGGTCGAAATCCCAAGGCGCGGTCATGTAAAGCTTATCGTCCTGCGCCGCTTTAAACATATAGCAGCTCGTTTTTAGGTTGCCGTCTATATTCTTCGAAAGCTCCTGCACGATAATAAAATCTATCCATGAGGAGACGTCAACGTATTTGGTATAAGGCTCCTCGCTCGAGCCCATAACGGCGTTGTGGAGCGACTGCATATAGCCCGTGAGATAGCTGCGCATCCGGCTCCAAAGCTCCGAATCCTCGACGTCGGGATCCTTTAACACGAAATAATCCTTGGACGGATTTGCCCAGTAGGGGCAGTCGAACCAAAGGTCGTTGGTGAAATCTATCTTGCCGTTTATATCCTTCTCGATAAGATAGCCGCCCGTCAGCTCCTCGGCGGTCGCATCTTCGATATCTATCTTGTTGGACTCGATCGCAACGCGCTCCACTAAAAGATAGATGCCGTTGTAGGTACCGTTGAGATAGACGTCGACGAACTCGCACTTGGGGACGTAGTCGATGCCTTCGAGCGAGAGACCGGATTTGTAGGCAACGTAATTGCGTATCAGCGAGGGGTCGGAGTAGCTGGGCACTATGGCGTATTTTTTGGTCTTGGGTATATCGAGCAGGCTCGCCTTGGCGTCAAGCTTAATGGAATAGGGCTTTTTGGGCTGCCCCCAAGAGGTATTGCCCCTGCCCTTGACAAAGCCGGTGCCCTCGTAATCGCCGCTCGCAAACTCCTTAGTGCCGAGCGTCAGCTTGAAATCGGCGGTCACCCACTCCGTCTTGGTTATCTGGGAGAAGGCGACCGAGGCGTTGATCTCGAGCTTGGGCAGGCTCTCCGGAGTAGCATAAATGCCGACCGCGAGCAGCTCGTCCTTGGTGAAAAGATCGCCCTTTTCGGCGTTGAGGGTGAATATCTTGCTGCCGTCGGCGCCGTCTGCAACGGTCACCTTTTCACTGTGAGCGCGGAAAAAATTGGTGTAAGTCGCATTATAGGTCCAGCCCTCGGCAAAGTATGCCGTCAGGGTAAGCGCCTTGCTCTTTTCAACACGCAGAAGCCCATAGACCTCCGAGCAGTTAAGGCTCATGGCGGAGGCTTCGTATTCGAGCGTAACGCCCTCGGAGAAGGCAGGGGTTATCGTGATCGCCTTTGCCGCCGAAGCGGATACAGCCGAAGCAGCCAACGCGGGCAATGCACAGCATACCGCCATGAGGCAGGCAAGCAGCGCGCAAATGGTTTTTTTGATATTCATGAGATACCTCCATACCTTTGCTCATACACACGAGATGATACTACCGGACGGGCAATAAGTCAAGCGGAGCAAATAAAAAACCCGCTCCTGCGGCAAAGGAGCGGGTCGGTGATGCTCACTTTATAAACGTAAGCTTTAAAACACGCCCGACAGCCTTATAAAGCACAAAGGTCAAAAGCGCGTTGCCGAAGGCTTTTATCGAGTTAAAAGCCACGAAGAGCCACATTTGGCTCCATATCGCCGCCTGCGCAGCGGGATAGGGAAACTCCTCCGTTGCTATGAACATGGGGGAGATGAAGTAGTTGAGCGGCACCATAAGCGCTGTCATAGTGCAGGCGCCCGCGATGAGGGCGATTATAGCGTATTTAAGCGTGCGGCGCTCGCCGCGGTAAATGAGCCCCGCAACAAGCACGAAGCCGCCCGTCGCGATAAAGTGCATCAAAATACCAATAACGCCGCTGCTCGAAGATACCGTCACGCCCTGCAAAACGCATACGACGAGCGTCAGCAGGAGGCCCCATAAAGGCCCAAAGAGGAAGGTGCCTATGAGTATCGGCACGTCGGCCATGTCGTATTCCAAAAAGCTCAACTGAGGAATGATGGGGAAATGGATAAGCAGCACGAGTATTATCGATACCGCCGCCAGCAGCGCAAGCTTCACGAGCCTGTCAATGGTTTTATGGGTTGTCCTTTCTGTCCTTTCCATAACAAAAAACCTCCTTGTATTTTGCTCCGTAAAGCGGAGCAGACAAGGCGGTAAACGCAAGGCAAAACGCGCAAGACCCAATATGTTCCGCTTCTCCCGTCCGGACTTTGACCGTCGGTATCGGAATTGCACCGATTCGGTAACGCGGGTCGCCCCGCGATACTCGCAGACTATACTGCCGGTAGGGAATTACACCCTGCCCCGAAGCAACTGCATTATAGCACCTCATCGATATGATTGCAAGTGCCTTGTGAAATTATATCATTACCAATTATATCATTACCTCAAACCCATGCCGTCAGCTTTGACCCGGCAGCCTGCTCTCGTCAATATAATTCGCAAACTTCGTAAGCTCGGGCAGCCATGTCAGGCGTATCTGACCAGTCGCGCCGTTCCTGTGCTTGACAAGGTTGAGGTAGGTTATGTTGTTGTGCTCGCGGAACTCGTCCGTGTCGATATAAGCCGCCGGGCGGTACAGCATCATTATTACGTCGGCGTCCTGCTCTATGGAGCCGCTTTCCCTCAAATCGCTCATTACGGGCGTGTGATCGGTGCGGTCGTCCGGCTTACGCGAAAGCTGTGAGAGCAGTATTATGGGCGTGTCGAGCTCCCTCGCCACTATCTTCAAGCCGCGCGTCATTTCGGAGACCGCCTGCACTCTGGACTCCGCTCTGGAGCTTGACTGCATGAGCTGCAAATAGTCGATTATGATGAGGTCGAGCCCCTGCCTCGCCTTTATTCTGCGGCAGCGGCTTCTGAGCTCCGCAACGGATATGGCGGGAGTATCGTCTATCAAAAGCTGCGCGTCGCCTACCGAGTTATAGCCGTTGGCAATATCCAAAAGCTCCTCAGGGGAGACGGCGCCCGTGCGTATCTTCTGCATATCTACGCCGGTCTCGGTGGACATTATCCTCGTGACAAGCTGCTCCTTGCTCATTTCAAGGCTGAATATCGCGACCGTCGCATGCTCGTGCAGCGCGGCGTGTGCGGCGATGTTCAAAACGAGCGAGGTCTTGCCGCTCGAAGGACGCCCTGCGATTATTATGAGGTCGCTCTTTTGCAGACCGGAGGTGATATCGTCGACGTCCTTAAAGCCGGTAGGCAGACCCGTGTGCTGCCCGTCGAGCTGCATTAGCTGACCTATCCTGTGGAATACCCTGCTGTATACCGGCGCAAGCGCCTCCATATTGTCGTCCGAAGCACGCATCGAGATGTCGTATATCCTGCGCTCGGCGTCGTTCAAAAGCTCGGTCGTTTCCTTGGCGCCGGAGGCTGCCTCCTGTGCGATCTGCGTGCTCACGTTTATAAGCCTGCGCCGCGTGCTCGCCTGCTCGACTATGGCTATGTAATGCTCCGCGTTTGCGGCGGTCGGCGTGAAAATGGAAAGCTCGGTCAGGTAATCGAGCCCGCCGGAGGACTGTGTCTTGCCCAGCTTTTCAAGCGCGTCGAGCAGCGTAACGACGTCTATCACGCCGCCGTGCTGCCATATATACTGCATGGCGGTGAATATATCGCGGTTGGGCAGACGGAAAAAATCCTCCGGCACAAGCCTTTCCAGAGCCTTGTCCGCAGCCTGCGGGGATATCAATATGCTGCCCAGCACCGATTTTTCGGCTTCGTCGCTGAAGGGCAGATCGGCAAATTCCTCAGCCATAATACCCTGTCCCTTTACTCAGTCAAAGCCACGACCTCTACCTTGAATTTGGCGTCGGTCTGCTCGAACATGTGCGCGAATACCGTGGTAACGCCCGTGGTCTTTATGGGCTCGGGTATGCGGATCTTCTTCTTATCAACAGTGATATCGTACTGCTCCTTCAATGCGTCGGCTATTTCCTTGCCGGTGATGGAGCCGAAGAGCCGCCCGTTGTCGCCCGCCTTGGCATAAACGCGCACGGTAAGGCTGCTCATGTCGGCTGCGAGAGCCTTCGCGTTCTTCCTCTGCACGTCAATACGGTGCTTCTCCGCCTGCTTTTTGATGTTCGCGGCGTTGATATTGCCCGCGTCGGCAGGCACCGCCAGCTTCTTTGGGATCAAGAAGTTGCGGGCGTAGCCGTCGCTCACGTTTACAATATCGCCCGCCTTGCCCGTACCCTTAACGTCCTGTTGCAAAAGCAGCTTCATATTAAGTACCTCCTAAGGTCGATCTGCTGTATTATCGTTGTCATTATCGTTGTCATTATCGTTGTCATTATCGTTGTCATTATCGCCGCCGGCGCCGCCGTCCGAATTGCCTTTATCGGAGCGGGGCTTGTTCTCACGCACGTAGCCGTATTTTTCAAGCTCGTCCATGCGAGAGCTTCTTGCTCTTTCGGCTCTGAGCTGCCTGTCATACTCGGCTATCACAAGACGCTTGCGGGTTATCTGATCTATAAAGCCGGTGCAGGCAAGGAAGATCGCCGTGTACGGAACGAACATGAAGGCGCTGACCCACGCGATAACACGCAAATACGTCGGCGCCGCCATCTTCTCGAAAATGAAGGTGAGGTATGCCATGCCCTGCACCGAAAACAGCGATATCACCGCAAGCCCGAGCGTCCAGGTTACAGCGGAAGCGACAGTGAGCTTTAATATGAAGGCGAGCACACAGACCGCCGCCATCAGCGCCGTGCCCAATAGTATGCTCTTAGGCAGACGCCAATCGCAAAACCTTGCCATCGGCGTTCGCGAGGTTTTAAGCGCTCTGCTCCAAGCCCTTGCCATCAATACAGTGCCGAGCCCCAAAACCTCCGCAGCGAGCAGACAGAGCATCAAAAGCATATCGGACATGGCGCTTATCACGGAGTGCATGCTCTCGCGGGAGACCTCGCCGTAAGCCTCGCCCAAAATGCTCTCAAGCTGCCCCTCTATATCGTAAAGATAGCTCACGACCCCAGCATAGGGAGCCTTGCCCGCAAGCATTGAGCCAACGGAAAGCCGCAGGTAAGTGCCGACGCATATTATCCCCGCGAGGCACAGAAGCGCATAGCGATGCGGTATCCTGCGGCGCAGGTAAATATAGGTCATTATGCAGGCGGCGGCGAAGGTCAAAACGGCGCAAATAACGCCCGCGGCAGGCGAAAGAGCAATGCCCTCGGTAAAATCGAAGTAAGGCGCGAGATAGCCGAGACTGCCAGCGAAAATAACGGGCAGCAGCAATATAAGCCCGTGCTCGGCGGCAAGGCACCCCGCGAGCGCGACGAACGCGGGCAGCAAAAGCTCCGCGCCGAACAGTATCGCCGCAAACGAAGCAAGGCTTGCCCCCAAGCATATAAGCGCTCTGTAAATACCCTTCATAAAATACCCTGAGATATGCCGCTCTTGATTGAGCGCATATCGCTCAACGATCCATTTAATACCGCAAAGGGAGGTAAAAAAACCTTCCGTCAAACAAGCCTCGGCAGCCTGCGAACCTTGCGGTTTTCTATTATCCTGCGGGGATTTTCCTCGGTGAGCAGCTTTGCCCACTCCTCCGAATAAAGCCCCGCGATATACTCGTAAGCGTCTATCAGCTCCGTAGTCCTCGTAAACACCCCGTGAGCGTCGGTCGCAACGGCATGCACCGCCCCGAGCCGCAAAAGCTCGGAGGCCGCTTTAAATGAGCCGCTGTGCGGATCGCCCAAAAGGCTCGTCCTGTTGATCTGCAAAAGACAGCCCATTCCGATCCAGTCGAGAGCGAATTGCAGGTCGTACTGCACCATATCGTATCGCTCGGGATGCGCCACGACGGGGGCGACCCCTCGCCGCAAAAGCTGCAAAAGCACGTCCCTCGCACGCCAAGGATCGTCCTCAAAGTCGAACTCCACAAGCATATACCGCGACCCCGCAAGCGTGATGACGTCGCCGGAGTCGTAAAGCATACCCAGATCGTCGGTGCCGAAGACCTCCATGCCGCGGTGGAGCTTTAAGGGTATCTGCTTATCGGCAAAAAGCTCGCAGAGCCCGTTGAACGCCCGCTCGTAGCCCGAACCGTAGTAGTTGCCGTAGGAGCCGGGTATGTTGCAGTGAGGGGTCACGATAATATCGGTGACTCCGCAGGCGGCGGCGGTCTCGCCCATGCTTATGCTCTCGGCAAAATCTTCGGAGCCGTCGTCC